>NZ_CAUPHG010000020.1:0-22682 GCF_963510915.1 uncultured Anaerococcus sp.
GGTAACTGGCCAGGTGTTACCGTAGATAAAAAAGAAGGTCTTTTAAAAGGCCACAAAGACATTATTATTGAAGACTTACCAGGAATTTATTCCCTTTCTCCATATACTATGGAAGAAGTTGTTTCTAGGGAATACCTTCTAAATGAAAAACCAGATTTAATCATTAACCTAGTTGATGGTTCAAACTTGGTAAGAAACCTATACCTTACAAGCCAACTATCAGAACTTGGTATCCCAATGCTTATATCCCTAAACATGATGGATATAGTAAGAAGCAAGGGAGATCAAATCGATGTTGCAGCCCTATCTAAAGAAATAAATGCACCAATAGTTGAAACTATCGCTGCTAGGGAAAAGGGTATTGACGAATTAATCGCAAAAGTCTTAGAGCTTGTAAAGGGCGGAGAAAAGCCAAATACTATGGTTTTCGATGCTGAACTTGAAGAAGCTCTAGGAGTGATTTCAGAAGACTTAAAACCAATTGTTGGAGAAAATTTTGCTAGGTATTATGCTATTAAGGCTTTTGAAAATGATGATGAATCAATGAACCACATCACAATTCCTAGTGATATTTTAGCTAAGATTGAAAAAATCAGAAATGACTTTGAAGCAAAAGAAGACGATGATTGCGAGTCAATCATTACTACAGGTAGATATGAGAATTTAGCAGAACTTTCTGATAAAGTTTTAGTAAAGGCTCCAACAAAACCATCTATAACAGATAAGGTTGATAAGATTGTAACCAATAGAATCTTAGGTCTACCAATCTTTGCCCTTGTAATGTTTTTGGTATTTTTCGGTGCAGTTTATGAACATTCACCAGGAACTATAGGTACTGATGCAGTTAACGGCTTCTTTGAAGATACACTTACACCAGCAGTTGGTGCTTGGATGGAAGGAGCTAATATAAACCCAGTTCTCCAATCATTAGTTACTGACGGTGCACTTGCAGGTGTGGGAGCAGTACTTGGATTCTTACCACAAATGATGGTTCTATTTGCTCTATTATCAATACTTGAAGATATAGGTTATATGGCAAGGGTTGCCTTCATCATGGACAGACTTTTCAGAAGATTTGGTCTATCAGGTAAATCATTCATCCCAGCCATGGTTGCAACAGGATGTGGTGTACCAGGTGTCCAAGCATCAAGAACAATCGAAAATGAAAGAGATAGAAAGATTACAATCATGACAGCTACTTTCATGCCTTGTTCAGCAAAATTACCAGTAATTGCCCTTATCGTTGGTGCATTTTTCCCAGAACATCGAGCCTTAGTATCATTCTCATTCTATGCGATTGGTGTAGCTTCAATTGTATTTTCTGGTATTATCTTAAAGAAATTTAAACAACTAGCTGATGAACCAGCACCATTTATCATGGAGCTTCCTCCATACCACGCACCAAGAGTAAAATCAGTTTTGACTGACGTTTATAATAAGTCTAAAGCTTATGTTAAGAGAGCAGGAACAATAATCTTCCTATCATCTGTTATAATTTGGTTCTTGACAAACTTTGATTTCAGATTACACTTAATTGAAGAAAACTCAGAAGGATCAATCATAGCTGTACTAGGTTCTGTAATCGGTGTAATCTTTAGGCCAATAGGCTTTGGTAGCTGGCAATCAACAGTTGCAACAATATCAGGTTTCGTAGCAAAAGAAAACGTAGTTTCCACAATGGGCGTTGTTTTAGGCCTTGGTAGTGATGTAGCAGAAGATACACCAGAACTACTTCAAGCTTTCGCCGCTGCAATAGGAACACCAATTGCAGGTTATTCATTCTTGCTATTTAACATGCTATGCATGCCATGTTTTGCAGCAGTAGGTGCTATCAAGACAGAAATGGATGACAATAAGTGGACAGCAATCACTATTGCTTATCAAATGGGCTTTGCCTATATAGTAAGCTTAATCTTCTACCAAATAGCAAGCTACTTCTATACAGGTCAAGTACACTTCGGCACAATACTCGGAGTAATAGCCCTAGTATTCTTCATCTATATGGTTGTTAGAAAACCATATGTAAAGAAGAATATCGAATACGATAAGTCACTAGCATAAATTTTAGAGCAAGGTTTTGCTCTTAGAGAAAGAAGGAAATAATGAACTTAGCATCTTGGATTTTACTTTTAGTAGTACTAGGAATCTGTGCTTATATTGTTTATTCAAAATTTGTAAAGAAGAGTGACTCATGTGGATGCGGATGCTCTGCATGTGACAGCAAGGATAAAAAATCTTGCTGTGATTAATTACTACACTAGAAAGGCCCTACCCTGTAGGGTCTTTTATTTTAGGGATTTTTAGAAATAGAGTATATTAATACTATGAAAATCGAAATTAATAAGAAACGCTATAGGGACTTTGATTCCTATATGAAGGAAAAATTTCAGAAAAAAATCATCAAACTCCCCCTAGATGGGGGATTTACTTGTCCAAATAGGGACGGGACCCTATCTAAGGATGGGTGTATATTTTGCTCGGAAACTGGATCTGGAGAATGGACTATAGGGATTAAATCAATCGCCGAGCAAATTTCCTACCAAAAAGCAAGGCTTTCAAAAGAGGGAAGGCCTGAAGCCTATTTGGGATATTTTCAAAATTTCACCAACACCTATGCAAATCTTTCAAAACTTAGAGAGCTTTACTATGAAGCTCTGGATGATGAGGAAGTAATAGGTCTTGCCATAGCAACCAGGGCGGATTGCTTGTCAGATGATGTACTTGATCTATTGGAAGAAATTAATGAAAAATATTTTCTAATAGTTGAGCTTGGCATGCAAAGTGTAAAGGAAAAGACCCTTGACCTTATAAATAGGGGTTACGACCAAGAAATTTTCGATAAAGGTCTTAGAAAATTAAAGGCTAGGGGAATTAGGGTTTTGGTTCATATGATTGTTGGGCTTCCCTTTGAGGATTTTGAAGATTATATGAAAGATGTTTCCTACATCAACGAGGCATATCCATGGGGAATAAAAATCCACAATCTTTATGTAGAAAAAAATTCTAGATTAGAGAAGTTTTATAAAGAAAATAGGATTCACTATGGTATGGATATGGAAAATTATGTTAAAATAGTAGTAGAGATTCTTAGGAATTTAAGGCCAGAGCTTGTGATAAATAGGCTAACAGGAGATGGGATCGGTGAAAAAATATCCTTTCCTCTTTGGTCGAAAAATAAGGCTAAGATTTTAACAAGTATTGACAAAATGATGAAAGAAAAAAATTTTAGACAGGGGGATTTATGGAAAGAAAATTAGATGCGAGATTTTTTACAAACTCACTAAGCGAAGATGGAACCTACACTGATAAGGATAAGTCATTGCTTTTGGTTATTGATATCCAGCCAAAGTTAATGGTGACTATGGATAAGGGGGAAAGGACTACTAGAAATACTATTGGTCTTATTAAAGCCTTCAAAAAGTATGATATGGCTGTCCTTGCAACAGAACAATATCCAAAAGGCCTTGGTAGGTCAGATGAGGAAATTTTGGCTGAAATTGACGATGAAAAAATCTTTGCTAAGACAAGTTTTAATGCCCTAACACCAGAAGTTTACGAATTTATCAAGGAAAATAAAATCGAAAAGGTATTTGTAACAGGAGCAGAGGGTCATATTTGTGTTTACCAAACAATTAGAAGCCTTTTAGATATGGGGCTTGATGTATTTTATGTAGACGATGCAATTTCTTCTTATTCTGATGAGCTTAAAAAAATTGCCAGAAAATCTTTAAGGGATATGGGAGCAGTCCTTGTAAATACAGAATTAGTCCTTTTCGACCTCGCAGTAGACAGCAAGGACCCAAATTTTAAATTCGTTTCAAACCTAGTAAAAGAATTAAGAAAGTAGGAGAAAATTATGACAGATTTACCTAAATGCCCATCTTGTGGCGAAAACTACACTTATAAAGACGGACATATCTACGTCTGTCCTATATGTTTTCATGAATGGTCCGATAAGGAAGAAGAAGTAGAAGAAAAAACAAAAGTAACCAGGGATGCCGTAGGAAATATTTTAGAAGATGGCGACAATGCAAGTATTGTAAAGGATTTGAAATTAGGAACAGATACAATAAAGCAAGGTGCCAAGGTGACTAACATAAAGATTTTAGAAAATCCAGTAAATGGCCACGATATAGACGCCAAGGTGGAAGGCTTTGGGTCCTTATATTTAAAATCCTCTGTTATAAAGAAGGTGAACTAAATACATTACTTTGTATGACAAAGTAGCAAAACTTTTCTCGATTTATTTATATAATATTTTGAGGAAAGTTTTTTTATGGAAAAGATCAATGGATTAATTAATAATGCTATACAGATAAAAGGAGCTAAAGGACTTGCGAGGGATTTTATGAAGTCGAGGCAAGGATGTCCTGAGAAAAATTATTTTTGTCAATTTTTTGCTATCTTTTACGTTTGGAATAAGTGTCTTATAAGAGTATAATAGCCTTGAAATTTACTAACGTTTTCTTGGAAATTTTTTTTATCAAAGGAGATTTAATGTTTAACAAAGATGATTTTAAGGCTGTGAATGCAGTTAGAACTTTATCAGTTGCTCAAATAGAGAAGGCTAATTCTGGCCATCCTGGACTTCCTATGGGAGCAAGTCCTATGGCTTATGCCTTGTTTAACAAGGTTTTAAAGGCAAATCCAAAAAATCCTAGTTTTTTTGATAGGGATAGGTTTGTTTTATCCGCTGGTCATGGTTCTGCTATGCTTTATTCCCTTCTCCACTTATCTGGATATGATATTTCTATGGAGGATTTAAAAAACTTTAGGCAAATTGGATCTATAGCTGCAGGTCACCCAGAAGTTGGAATGACTCCTGGTGTTGAGGTGACTACTGGTCCTCTGGGTCAAGGTATTGCCCAAGCTGTAGGTCTTGCCTTAGCTGAAAAACACTTGGCAGGTCTTTATAACAAGGAAGATTTAAAACCAATTGACCACTATACTTACGCTCTTTGTGGTGATGGCGACCTTATGGAAGGTGTATCTTACGAGGCTATGAGTCTTGCAGGTCATTTAAAGCTTGATAAACTAATCGTGCTTTACGATTCAAATGATATTTGCCTTGATGGCAAGCTTACTACATCTTTTTCTGAATCAGTAAAAGATAGGGTTCTTGCTCAAAATTGGGCCTATGACAGGGTCGAAGATGGGGAAGACCTAGAAGCGATTTTAAAAGCAATCGAAAAGGCTAAGGAAAATGATAAGCCAACCCTAATCGAAGTAAAAACAATAATCGGTTTTGGTTCTAAAAATCAAGGTACAAACAAGGTTCACGGTGCACCTTTAGGGGCTGAGGATTTTGAATTTGCTAAAAAATCTTATGAATGGGATAGCGAAGACTTTGTAATCTCAGATGACATTTACCAAACTTTCGAAAATGGCATTGGAAAACGTGGCGCAGAAGCCAATGAGAAATGGGATCAACTTTTAAAAGAATATGCTGAAAAATATCCAGTAGACTATAAGGAATTAATGGCTGGTATCAATAGAGAACTCCCAGAGAATTTCCTAGACCAGGTAAAAAAATATTCTCATGAAGATAAGTCCCTTGCTACCCGCGCTTCAAGTGGGGAAATTTTACAAGATTTGGCAAAAGTTTCTAGAAATATTTGGGGAGGTTCTGCTGACCTATTCTCATCTAATAAGACAAATATAGTTGATTCTCAATCTTTCAAAGACGATCCGGCAGGTAGAAATGTTTGGTATGGTGTTCGTGAATTTGCCATGGCAGCTATTGGTAACGGAATCATGGCCCATGGTGGTACTTTCCATCACGTATCAACCTTCTTTGTCTTTGCAGATTACCTAAAGGCTGCAGTTAGACTTTCAGCCCTTTCACACTTGCCACTTGCTTATGTGATGACCCACGATTCTGTGGCAGTAGGTGAAGATGGCCCAACCCACGAACCAATTGAGCAACTTGCTATGCTTAGGTCAATACCAAATACAATCGTCCTAAGACCAGCAGATGGAAATGAAGTTAGACTAGCTTGGAAAATAGCCCTAGAAAGCAAGGATAAACCAGTTGTAATTGCCCTTACTCGTCAAAATGTACCAAACCTAAAGCAAACTGAAAATTTAGGGTCAATTGAAAAGGGAGCTTATATTATAAAGGATGTTCAAAAACCTGAATTAATCCTAATTGCAACAGGTTCAGAAGTTTCTCTTGCCCTAGAATGTGCTGAAGAACTTGAAAAAGAAGGCAAGAAAGTAAGAGTTGTATCTATGCCATCCATGGAATTATTTAGGGCTCAAGATGCTTCATACAGGGAAGAGATTCTTCCAAGTGAAGTTAGAAATAGGGTCTCAATCGAAATGGGTTCTTCCTTTGGTTGGGCTGAATTTACAGGTCTTGATGGTCTAAATATCTCAATTGACAGGTTCGGTATATCAGGACCAGGTGGAGATGTTGCTAAAAAACTTGGTTTCAGTAAAGAAGCTGTAGTAGAAAAAATCAAGCAAAAATTCTATTAAATATAAATTTTAGAAAAAAATCAAGCTGTGGTCCAAAGACCATAGCTTTTTTGTCTTAAAATGTATATAATAATAGGAGAAGAATCTTATGAAAGAAGGATTTTATGAAGATATTAGAATTACTTGCAGATGGCAATGAAACTATAGAATTACTTACAGTTGTAGACTATCTCAGAAGGGCAGATATCAAAATCGATATGGTATCAACTACTGGCTCAAAAGAATTAACAACCAGCCATGGCGTAAAATACCAGGCAGATTTTCTCTTAGAAGATATAAATCCAGCTGACTATGATGGAGTTTATATACCAGGTGGCACTAAGGGTGCAGAAAGCCTTAGGGATAATGAAAAAGTTATAGATATTATAAAGGATTTTGATAAGGAAAATAAGCTTATAGCTGCGATTTGTGCAGGACCAATTGTCCTTGATAGGGCAGGAGTCCTTAAAGATAAAAAGGCAACTTCTTTTCCAACTATAAAAAAAGACCTTCAAAATGTTGGCCAGTATATCGATGATGAAATAGTTGTTACAGACGGAAATATCACTACTGGCAGGGGAGCTGCAGTGACAAATTATTTAGCTCTTAGACTTGTTGAGCTTATCAAGGGTGTTGATGCCAAAGAAGAGGTAAAATACGGCATCCAACATTCTGCTGTTGAAGATTATTTTAAGATAAGGTTTTAGGAAAATGAAAAATATCAGAAAAATATTTATTCTTGGTGGGGCGAATCTTTTTGCCAAAACGACAATTAAATACGCTCTAGACCTAGGATATTTTGTAAAGGCTGTTGACCTCATTAGGCCAAGTGATTTTGAGACTATGAACAATCTAGACTTTATCCTAGAGGATTTCTTTTCCCTAACAGATGAGCAAGCAATAAGTCTAATGGAAGATTGTGATAGCTTTATTTATGCAGGTGGAGTAAGTGATTTATCTGTGCCAAGAAAACCAGCTGGCAAATTTTTCTATGAGAGAAATGTCCTTCCAACTGGCAGGGTAGCGAGACTTGCAAGACGAGCTGGGATAAAAAATTTCCTTCTCTTAGGAGATTATAAAACACAAATAGCCGAAAAAAACGAAATTTTAAGAAAAAATTCCTACCATAAGGAGCCCTATATCCAAACCAGGTTGATGCAAGAGCTAATTGCAACTTTTGAGGGCGAACCATTAATGAATGTCTCTATTCTAAGGCCAGGCCTTATTATTGGCAAGGCTAACAAGTCAATCCTTGAAGCCCATATTGACCTAGTTAAGGCTAATAAAATAATACCTGTAACCGAAGGCGTAATACCAATAATATCAGCTGAAGCCTTGGCTAGGGCTGCTATCTATGCCCTAGAGCTTGAAGGTGATAAGAAGACTTATGCAGTTTCCACATCAAAGATTTCTTACAGGCAAATATATGAGATGGTTATTGAAGCTATGGAAAAATCAGATGAAAAAACTTTGGAAGATAAGACTTTTGATGATCTGCTACCAGCCTATGAAAAGGATGTAAAGATTACAGAAAATAAGGGACTTGAACACGGAATTGGCCAGATTAATATGCTAAGGGCTATGACTATGGATTTGAGTTTCAAATCTGATTTTGACCTGGGCGAGGAAGACCTAACGGAAGAAATAAAAGAAATGATAAACCTCTACCTAAAAGGCACACCAGTTAAGGCTGGAAGTGAGAGAAGAAGTAGTGGTGAAAATTTAGAAAATAAAAAAGACTAAAATTTAAAATTTCAGTCTTAAAGCGTCGACAAAGCAAGTAATAATTTTGCTTTATCGGCGTTTTTATGTTTTAAGAAAAATGGTTGATAAAAAATGTAATTATTATTGGGTTTGTAAGGTTGACTGCTATGGCAAGGACAATTGGGAAAATAAACATAGCCACATCTGCAGGGCCCTTTTCTTCTATAATTGCTTCCATGTTTGCCATAGCATTTGGAGTTTGGCCCAAACCTACCCCGCAGTGGCCTGCAACCATGACTGCCGCATCGTAGGAGCGACCTAAAAGATTGAAAGTCACAAGGCTAGTATAAATAGCTATAAAAACAGCCTGAGCAAGAAGGATGATAAGCATAGGTCCTGCAAGGCCTAAGATAGCCGAAATATTCAAATTTATTAGGGCTAAAGATAAAAATAGGCTTAGGGAAATATTTCCTACCAAGTCGATATTGTCCATATCTAATGGTTTTTTAGTTGAGTCATAAATATTTCTTACAAGTAAGCCTCCAAATTGGCATCCTACATAATAAGGAAAGTTTAAACCTGTTAAGCCAAGGATTTTATTAATAAGGGTGCCGAGAAAACTTGCTAGGGCGATTATTATTATGGCCTTGGTAAGAGTTTTTTGGTTGGTAATTGTTTTTATAGATAGGTTTTCTTTTTTAGAAAGTGAACCCCTACTTACAAGTCCATTTTTGGCTATGAGGAGTTTGGAAGTAGGACCTCCCACAAGGGATCCAGCTAGGAGACCAAAGGTTGCAGCCGCAACCCCTATTGTAATATTGGACTTCGCACCCATGGATTCCATAATTTTTCCAAAGCTTATGGCAGAACCAATCCCACCTGTCATTGATGTAGACCCCATGGCTATGCCGTGGAGGGGGTTTATGCCAAGCACCTTTGCAAGGCCAACTCCGATTAGGTTTTGAAGGGGCAGAAGAACTATAATGGCTATAGCAAGTCTTATTCCCAAGGAACCTGATTTTTTTAACATGGCAAAGGATGCGGAAAGACCTATCGATGTAAAAAAGATATTCATAAAGAAATCTTGGAGGACCTTGTCAAATTCAATATTTGCTAGGTTAGTTTCTTTTAAAATCAAAACAAGTATTGAAATTATAAGCCCACCTATGACTGGACTGGGTATAAAAAATATTCTTAAAAATTTAAACTTATTTTTTAAAATATCACCTATGATGAGGGCGATAATTGCTATGCCTAGGCTTTGTATAATATCTAAGTTAATGGTCATGCTTACCTCTTTATCTGTTGAAATGGTTGTTCTGCTCAGATTTAGACTTATTATATTTTTTTTTTGAAAAATAACAATATTTATAGACTTTTTCTTGAAAAGTCAATGCCTTTTATAATATAATAGTAAGATAGGAGAGAAGAGATGAAATTTTTATTTTACTTATCAGGATTTGCCTTGTTTTATGCAATGATAGGCTATCCTCTAGTGCTTCTTATTTTGGAAAAGTTTATCAAAAGAGAGAACGATCAGGATTATTCCTATAAGCCTTTCGTATCAGTGATAATCTCAGCTTATAATGAAGAAGACGTAATCGAAAAAAAGTTAGAAAATATCATACAAAGTAAGTACCCACATTATGAAGTGATTATTGCTAATGATGCTTCAAACGATAGGACAGTTGAGCTTTGTGAGAAATTTATAAAAGACCATCTAGACTATGATATTAGGGTAAACACCGTTGTAAACCACCTAGGTAAAACTAATGCCCAAGACGAGGCGGTAGAAGTTGCAAAGGGTGAGATCCTAGTATTTTCAGACGCTAATTCAATGTTTAAGGCAGATGCCATTGATGAACTTGTTTCATATTTTACGGCAGATGATATAGAATATGTGTGTGGGTCTTTAATTTACATGGAAGATGTGGATGTATCTTCTGCTGTTGCAGAAAACACCTACTGGAATTTTGAATTAAAATTAAGAAAAATCGAGTCAAATATAAAGACCATTGTAAACGGAAATGGGGCGATATATGCCGTTAGAAAGGCTGATTATAGGCACATAGACTTGGTTAATAGCCACGACTATGAACTTCCACTTTATGCTGGACTTAACCACAAGAGAGCCCTTTATAATCCAAAGGCAATTGCCGTTGAAAAGGCGGGACAAACTACAGCTGACGAATTTAAGAGAAAGGTGAGGATGCAAAGAAGGATTCTTACCAATATCTTTACTAATGTTCGCAGGTTAAATATTTTTGAATATGGTTGGTTTTCCTTTTTCCATTTTGGCCACAAGACTTTAAGGTATATGCAGGCATTTTTCCATATTGTGCTATTTATAGCCAACCTTGGAGTCCTCAATGAAGGAATATTTTATAAACTGTTTTTCCTAGGCCAAGTTGGTTTTTATACCCTTGCTGTGATTGGCCAATTGTCAAAGGCAAAGAGTAAGATTTTCTACTTCCCAAGATATTATTGTGCCATGATGCTTGCCCAAATCCTAGGAGCTTATAAGGAGCTTAGGGGTGGATCTAAGGCGACTTGGGAGAAGGCAGAAACAACAAGGAAGCTATGAGAGTTGAAGTTTTAATCTCCGCCATGAATGTGGAGGATATAAATTTTTATAAGAAGTTTAACTTAGAATGTGACGCCCTTATCATAAATCAGGCTGGTAAAAACGCTTATGAAGAAGTCTATGATGGTGGCAAAAAAATCAGAATGATTACCACAGACACAAGGGGCCTTGCGGTATCCCGTAACCTTGCCCTTCTAAATTCAACTGCGGATGTAGTTATTTTCGCGGATGATGATGAGGTTTTTGAAGAGGGTTATCTTGAAAGAATCAAAGATGGATTTATAGAACATCCAGATGTTGATTTTTTCGTATTTAAGACTATAGTTTACCAGGATGGCAAGGAAATAATTAAGGTTAAGGACGAAAAAAAACTCAGTTTTTATAATTGTTTGAGATATGGGTCTGTTCACTTTGTTTTTAGAAGAGAAGTCTTGGCGAGAGAAAATTTATACCTAAACACTCTCTTTGGATCAGGGACAAATATAGGATCTGGTGAAGATTCGATTTTTATCCTATCCGCCATTAGAAAAGGACTAAAGGTAAGGACTAACAAAAGCCTAATTGCCAAGGTTTACAACGATAATTCAAACTGGTTTGAAGGATATAATGAAAAGTATTTCTACGATAAGGGAGTCTTAGCAAGGGCACTTTTCCCTAGATTATACAAACTATATATAAGGTATTTTCTGTATTCGCACCCGGAAATGCTTAGAGAAATAAAAAAAGAAAAAGCAAAAGAAAAAATGTATGAGGGTGCTAGAGATTTTGGAGGATATGATGGAAAATAAAAAATCAAAGTTTACAGCTTTCTTATCATCTATAATAGCTGGTATAATTGTGGCCATGATTGTCTATTTTGGCCTAAATTTAGCGGGCTATAAAGAATATAGGGCATCTGCTAAACTTGTCACTACTTCTGTAGAAAATTTAAACGGGGATAATCCTGCAGCAGGTTTTGCGGCAACCCTAAATTCTAAGGCAATCAAAGAGAGAACCTTGGAGAATTTAAAGATAGATTGGCCTGTTTCTAAGTTTGACAACAAACTTAACCTAACACCAATTTCTACTTCTCCAATTATTGAAATATCGGTAACTGATACTAACAAGCTAAGGGCAGAAGACCTTGCGGATGAGTTTGCTGACCTATCTGTGACAGTTTTAAATAACATTTACAATACAGGGGCAAATGTGATGGAATATTCTTATCAAAATGCCACTGCTATCGACAACACAATTAAGTATGCAACCTATGCTGGTCTTGCTGGATTTGTAATTTATCTAGTAATTTCCTTGGTAAGTGTGAGCCGTTATAATCACAAGCTAAAAAAGAACCAAGTAAAGGATTACAAAAAAGAAGAAATCAAGGCAAAAAGCCAGGTAGAGAAAAATAAAGATATCATTGAAGAAGTCGAAGAAACTGAAGAAGATATGGTAGATGATTTTGACGATGACTTGGAAGATGAAATTGAAGATGAGCCAATCCAAGAATCTGAAAGCATAGAAGATGATGGGGAAGTCAAAGAAGAAACCAGACCTTTACAAAAAATTTCACAAGAGCCAAAGGAAGACTTTGCTGCTACAAGGAAAATTGACAAGAATGATCTAATAATGGCTGCAAATGAAGAAGAAAAAAAGCATGATGATAATAATAAAAAGAATAATGCCAATAAGCTTGAGATTTTGGGTAAGCTTCCAAGGTATCAGAGAGGAGCATTAGATGTTTAGAAGAAAAAAAGTTGATGAAAAAAGAGAAATCCTCCTCCAAGCCTTTTATAATCTAGAAGATAAGCTAACAAAAAATCTTGACGTTGATGATGTAGTTATCAGTTTTACAGCCACAGATGATAAGTCTATGAAATTAGACTCCATATATTATATGGCAAGCCATCTTGCAGAAGAGAATGAAAGAATCCTAGTAATTGATGCAAATCTTAGGGCAGATGAGCTTGAAGAAATGAAGGGCTTTTATAACAAGAGAGGCTTTGTAGATTGCCTATTGGGCGATTTTAGACTTGATGATGCCCTAGTGCGTGAAAGTGACAACCTTCATCTCCTAATGACAGGTAGGGTGTCTGAATATGAGGATATGTACCTTGAGCCATCAGCCATTACTAGATTCTTTGCTGATTGTAAGGATAGGTATGACTATGTCTTTATAAGTACCAAGGAAAATATTGGTATAGCAGAGTCGAATGTATTTTGTGGTTTAGCTGACAAGACAGTAATTTTTAGTACTGAAGAAAATTCTAAATCCTACCTCCTTGAAGAATCTATTAGCCAGCTTGAAAAGGCGGGTGCAGATATTAAGGGAGTTATAATTTCTAATTATGTATACGAAGACAACGAACTTGATGACCTTTTTGGAGGAAAATAATGAAGAAAATTAGTGCGCTATTAGCTCTTGGTCTTATCCTAAGCCTTACTGGTTGTAAGGATGATTCCTATACATCAGTTAGGCATTCTAAAAATGCCGAAACTGAAATAGCAGAGGAAGTAAAGCCAAATGAAGACCAAGACAGTAAGAAAGAAAATGTAGAAGAAACAGAAAAAGAAAATACAGAAGATACAGAAAAAGAAAATAATAAAAATGTGACCGACCAAGTCAAGGAAGAATTAGACGACGGGGTCGAATTTAGGGTGGAAGACACTGTAAATATGCGTATAGCCCCAGAAAAAGACGCTTATATAGTTACCGAAGTAGGCCCAGAAGATGAAATCCTAAATCTAGGAGAGAATAATGGCTGGACTAGGGTAACCGCTAAGGGTAAGACTGGCTATATAAGGTCAGATCTTTTAATCAAAAATTAAAGAAAAGGGTTGTTTATTAACAACCCTACTTTTATGTCTATTTTTAAAAAATATGTTATAATACAAGGAGAGAGGTTTAAATGATTGATATAATAAAAAATATGTTTATGCCAATCTTTATGGTGGTTGCTGTAATTAGTCTAATTGACTTTCTTCTTGAAGGCAGAAGGCTTTCAGCATATATAAGTGCAGTAACTGGTTTTGTTGCGGCTCTTTCTTTGGTTGTATCTATAATTAGTCCAAACAGCGATTTATTTATGCAATTTTATTTATTGTTATTTTTATTATCTATTTCGCTTGTGATTTTGGCACTTAAAAAGCAAATTGATGCCTTTACTGTTATAGGTATAGCCCTTATGGTTGTAATGTTGTACCTACTATTGAGATTTCCATTAATATGAAAAAGAGGAATATATGATAAATATCAAAAACTTGAAGAAAATTTACGACAACGGTTATGAGGCTCTAAAGTCTGTTAATCTAGATATCAAAGATGGTGCCTTGGTGACCCTCCTAGGTCCAAGCGGGTGTGGCAAGTCCACAATTTTAAATATTATTGCAGGTATCCTTGACCCAACTGATGGGGATATAAGTTTTGACGGCGAATCAATCGTCAATAAACACTCAAAAGACCGTGATATCGGGATGGTTTTTCAAAACTACGCCCTCTATCCGCATATGACTGTTCTTGAAAATATAATATTCCCCCTAGTTGTAGGTGAAGGAAAAATAAAAAAAGAAGAAGCGATAAAGATAGCTCAAAAATATATGGAATTAACCTATATTACTGATATACAAAATAAAAGACCAAAGGAAATATCAGGAGGCCAACAGCAAAGGGTGGCTATAGCAAGAGCTTTAGTTAAAAACCCAAAGACCCTTCTACTTGACGAACCACTTTCAAACCTCGATGCTAGATTAAGGCTTTCTATCAGGGAAGAGATTAGAAATATCGTAAAAACTGTAGGCGTTACTACAATTTTTGTAACCCACGATCAGGAAGAGGCCCTATCAATAAGTGATTACATAGCCCTAATGGATAAGGGTGTAATTCAACAATACGATATTCCTCAAAATCTTTACCTAGAACCAGCCAACCTTTTTGTGGCGAAATTTATCGGTAACCCTATTATAAATATCTACGATGTAGAAAATAGGGATGGGGATTTTGTAAATGGTGATCTTGTTATAGAAAAATCAAAATTAGTAGAAGCTAGGAAAAAAACAGAATTAAATGGAAAAACTTACAAAGTTGGTATAAGGCCTGAGCATTTCAAACTTGATCCAGCAGGTAATTTAGAAATCGAAGTGGAATCTCGTGAGATGATTGGTAGGTATATGATCCTACACTTCAACCTAAACGGCCAAGCATCAAGGATGGTAGTTGATTCTGCTCTTGATATTAAGGCAGAAGATAAGGTAAAAATTTCTGTTGATCATAAGGCAATCTATCTGTTTACTGAAGATGGGGAAAGGGTCTACTAATGAAAAAGAAAATGACCTATAGGGCAGAGACAACCAATAAGGCCTGGCTTTTTCTCTTGCCAGCCTTGTTTTTCATCCTAGTCTTTAACGTTTATCCATTAATTAGGACCTTTTATATGGCTGTCCATAGCAATAATATCATGAAGCCAGAATTTGTTGGATTTGCAAACTTTCCGGCAGTTTTTCATGACAAATTATTTATCTTAGCCATGAAAAACACCTTAATATATTCAATTACAGTTGTGCCTTCATCTATTATAATTTCAATGTTTATAGCTTTGATTTTAAATGAAAAAGTTATAGGTAATAGGTTTTTTGAAACAATTTTCTTTATACCTTACCTAACAAGTGTAATCGCTGTAGGTATTGTATTTAGGTATTTATTTAATGGTCAATATGGTTTTATAAACCATATGCTATCCTTTGTTGGTATTGGACCTATAGATTTTTTAAATAATCCTGACTATAATATGCTCTCAGCTATTATATTTGGGGTGTGGAACGGTCTAGCCTTTAATATTATAGTAATTCTTGCTGGTCTTAGAGGTATTGACAAAGATTATTATAAGATAGCTGACACCTTTGGTGCAACTGGCTGGGAGCAGTTTAAGAAAATCACACTCCCACAACTTGCAAATATTATTACCTTTTTGTTTTTAACAAGTTTCATATCAAGCTTTAAGGTATATAATCAAATCTTTGCCCTCTTTAATGGTAAGGCAGGTGTAGGTAATAGGCTAATTACTGCAGTATTTTATATCTACAATAAATTCTATGTAGAATACCGCTATGGTCAGGCCATGGCAGCAGCAGTTATTTTGTTTTTATTCCTCTTAGTTATGACCTTTGTTCAAAGAGCGATTATAAGAAAGATAGCGAGGTAGGAGATGAAAAAGATTTTTAAAGGATTAGCTTTTATTTTTATAATAATAATGGCTGCTGTAACCCTCTTTCCATTTATTTATATGATTGCATCAGCTTTGATGAGCTTTAGAGAAGTAACAGCCATCCCACCAAAACTTTTACCATCAAGCCCGCAATTTTCAAATTTTGCTGAGGCTATGAAGTCAGCTCCTTTTGCTAGATATTTTGTAAATACAGTTTTTGTTTCCTTGATAAATACACTTGGAACTTTGATAACAACTGTGCTTGCAGCCTTTGCCCTAAACTTTATGAACTTTAAGGGTAAAGATATGCTTCAAAACTTCATGCTAGCACTTTTGATGGTACCTTTTGAAATAATTATTTTTACAAACTACTCAACCATAGCCAAGTTAGGACTTTTGGATACCTACATGGCGCTCATAATTCCTTTTATGGCTTCAGTATTTTATATTTTCTACCTAAAGGAATTTTTAAAATCTGTTCCAAGGGAATTTTACAATGTTGCCAAGGTTGATGGGGCAAGTGACTTTGAATTTATAAGAAAGGTCATGATTCCAATGTGTAAGCAAAGTCTATTTACTATCGGACTTTTAAACTTTATTACAGGTTGGAACTCATTCTTGTGGCCAATCCTTGTTACAAACACCAAAAATATGAGATTAATATCAAATGGTCTTTCAGCCTTTGCTACTGAAGCAGGTCAATTAATTCATTTGCAAATGGCTGCTTCAACCATAACAGTCCTACCAATTTTGATTCTTTACTTTATATTTAGGAAGCAAATATTGAGGGGAGTATCCTTTGGAGGAATTAAGGGATAAGTATTGATTAAAATTACTTTTAAGGGTATATATTAAATGTAAGAATGATGAGTTTGCTTGTAAACAAACTTAGGAGAATTTTTTTAAAGGGGAAGAAATGAAGAAAAAATTAACATTACTTGCAGCATTAGTTTTATCTATTGGAATGTTCTCAGCTTGTGGAAACAAAGCTAAAGAAGAAGCTCCAAAAGAAGAAGCAAAAGTAGAAGAAAAAGCAGAAGAATCTAAAGAACCTGCTAAAGAAGGTCAAACAGAAGTAGTATTTTGGCATGCTATGGGTGGCGGACAAGGTGAAGCTTTAGAGAGCCTTGTTAAAGATTTTGAAAAAGAAAATCCAGATGTAAAAATCACCCTTCAACACCAAGGTGGTTATAAGGATCTTAACCAAATCCTAGTTGCAACCATGCAATCACCTAAAGACCTACCAACTATTACCCAAGCTTATCCAGATTGGATGCTCCAATTTAGCGAAGCTGGTATGGTAGCTGACCTTACAGATAGAGTTAAGGGCGAAGATGGAATTAAAGATTACGATGATATTTTCCCAGGTGTAAGAGATGAAATCGAACAAGATGGAAAAATTATCGGTATCCCATTTAATAAATCAACAGAAGTTTTATGGTATAACCAAGACATTTTTGATGAACTAGGTATTAAAAATCCAACAAACTTTGAAGAATTAAAAGAAGCAGCTAAAAAAATCAAGGCAGAAAAAGATATACCAGCCTTTGGTTGGGATTCACTTTCTAACTTCTATGTAACCTACCTTAAAAACAAGGGCATAGATTTTGGCCCAGAACTTGACGTTACAAGCCCTGAATCAATTGAAGCTATCAACTACTACCTAGATGGTATTAAAGAAGGTTACTTTAGAATAGCTGGTACTGACCAATACCTATCAGGTCCATTCTCTAACCAACAACTAGCTGGCTACATAGGTTCAAATGCTGGTGAAGTATATGTTAAAGAAGGAGTTGAAGGTAAATTCAAATACGCAGCTCAAGCATATCCAGCAGATAAGGCTGTTCAACAAGGTACAAATATTTATATGTTTGAGGGAGCAAGCGATGAACAAAAAGATGCTGCATTTAAGTTCCTTAAATTCCTAGCAAGCAAGGAAAGCCAAATCAAATTTGCTCTAGCAACAGGCTATATGCCAGCTAGAAAATCAGCTGTAGAAGATGAAAGCTACAAGAATGCTGATTCTGTAATACCAAAAATCCTTGCACCAGCAAGTGAAAAATTATTCTCAAGACCACTTGTTCCAGGCAGCCAACAAGCCTACAATGACATTGCAAGCAAACTTGAAGAAATCCTTTCAAACCCAGATAGCGATGTAAAAGCAGAAATGGAAGCTTTCGCACCACAATTTAAAGCAGATTTCCAAAAATAAAATAAAATGAAAAAAACTCCCGGCTTGGGAGTTTTTTTCTTGCCTATTCAAAATACTGGGCTTGGGCCTTGTAGAGTTTACTGTAAAGATTATCGTAAGCCATTAGTTTGTCGTGGCTATCGAAGGCAGCAGCTTTTCCATTATCTAGTAAGAGGATTTTATTGGTAAACCTTGATGAGCTCATCCTGTGGGAGATGAAGATGGCAGTTTTGCCTTCAGTCATTTCGTTAAAGTGCTCGTAGATTTTGCTTTCTGCAAGGGGGTCTAAGGATGCTGTTGGCTCATCTAGGATTAGAAAGTCTGCGTCTTGGTAAAGGGCACGAGCTATGGCAAGCTTTTGTTTTTGGCCAAGGGATAGGTCTGTTGCATTTTCGTATATGTCCTTATTGAGGTAGGTATCAAGACCCTTTGGAAGTTCTTTTATCTTTGAATCTAAGTCTAGCCTTCTTATAATTTCATCAGTTTTATCTTCGCTAAAATCCTTATTTCCAATAATATTTTCCTTTATTGTAAAAGGCATGATGGAAAAATCTTGGAAGACTCCGCTGATTTTTTTATAGAGAGATTTTTTGCTGATTTTATTTATATTTACACCATTATAAAGGATTTCTCCAGAATCAATATCGAAAAATCTTAGGAGAATTTTTACTATAGTTGTCTTTCCGGCGTTATTTACACCCACAATTGAGATTTTCTCGCCCTTATTTATCCTAAATGATAAGTTATCAATAATTTTCCTGTCTGATCCTGGATAGGTAAAGGTTACGTTTTTAAAGACTAGGCTCTCAAAATCTCCTGCTTCTTCTAGGTTTTCTTCCTTGTCAGAATCTAGGACGTAGAAATCATAGAGAGGTTCAAGGTTAGCAAGACTCATTATAAAGTCTGCCAGCTCTGAAAACATGGTCTGGAAGGAAGTCATGAAGTTTTCGTTGGCAGAAACAATAGCAGAAAAGGATCCAAAGGAAATTTGTGGGCCGTAGGCGGCTGAGAGTGTCCTCATTGCTACATAGGTGTAGGAAACTAATCTTAAAATAGACTCCAAAAAGATTTTTATAGCTCCCATGTTGGCCTCAAAGGCAAACTTATCTTCAAAGCCATCCATCATTTGATCTAAGTATCCTTGTGTTTTAGATTGAAGCATTTCTCCCAGGTCAAAGACTCTTATTTCCTTTTGGTAGTGAGGGCTTGCCATGAGGGAGAAATAATAGGAAAATCTCCTGTTTACATTTACAATCTCTAGGTCAAACTTGCTTGTATAAGCAGATTGTTTGCCATTTACAAGGATTATTAAAAGTGAAATCAAAATTGAAAAACCAACCAAGTAAGGGGAGAAGGATATGATAACAAGAGCGGTTCCTATAATGGTTGCCAGGCTTGTTATTATATCCTTTAGGCATGATAGCAAGTTATGGATAGCGCCCATATTAATTGCGGCGTTGGCCTTTTCCTTGAGGTCTAGGGTTTGGGGGTTTTCTATATTTTGGTAGGTCAAATCCATGGCTTTTTTGGCAAGTTCAAAGGTCAAATAATCATTAATTCCCTGGCGTCTTACAAATTCTTCTCGGCTTAGAAGTCTTTCTAGACTTTCTAGGAGGATTCTTCCTAAGATTAAGAATAGGACAATTTTTATAAAGTCGTTAGCTGGCCTTGGGTCTGTGATTTGGTTAATAAAAATCATTGGCACAAAGACATTTACCATGGTTGCTGCTGCTGGAGATAAGGCGTTTAGGATAATTACCGGTATATAAAGAGGATCGTTTTTTGCAGTAATTTTTGCAAAAAGCCATAGGGCTTTTAGTTTATTTTTCATTCTTTTCCTCCAAATAGTATTTTCTTTGGGATTCGTACATTTCCTTATAGAGCCCATCTTGTTTTAAAAGTTCATCATGAGTTCCATATTCGGTGATTTTTCCACCATCAAGGAGCATGATTTTATCACAAAATCTGGTAGATGCTAGTCTGTGGGAGATAAAAATCAGGGTTTTATCCTTACTAATCTCATCAAGGTCCCTGTAAATTTTCTCTTCTGCGAGGGCATCAAGGGCGGCTGTTGGTTCGTCCATGATAAGGGCTCCTGCATTTTCTTTGTAAAGGGCACGAGCGATTGCGAGTTTCTGGTTTTCCCCACCGGAGAAAAGTGTCCCATCGTCGTGGATATTACGGGTCATTTGGGTATCAATTCCTTTTGGTAATTGGTCAAGCTTATATCCTAAACCTGCCTTTTTTAGACAATCTACAACTCTTTCTCGGTTGATATTTTCATCAGTCGTCGCCACATTTTCTGCAATGGAAACTGCGAGGGGTTCTACATTTTGTAGGACAGTTGCAAAGGCAGCATACCTTTCTTTTAGGTCAAGGTCGTTGGCATTTATACCGTTAATAAAAATCTCACCTGCTGTTGGCTTATAAAGGCCAAGGATTAGGGAAACTATAGTGGATTTACCTGCACCATTTACACCAACAATGGCGACTTTCTCCTTTTCTTTGATAGTAAATGAGAGATTATCTAAAACATTCACATCAGATAGGGGATAAGAAAAAGATACATTTCTAAATTCTATTGATATTGGTCCAGTAATTTTTTTCTCTCCTGCCTCTGACTTTAGGTCAGCCCTTAGCATATCAAAGCCATCTGACACATAGAGGAGGTTTGACCTGGTTTGGGCTATATTTATTACAAGAGTTAAGATAACCTTAGAATAAATTGCAACTGATGTGATAAGGAGGGTTAGGTTTTTAAGGGTAATTTGATCTGATAGAATTTTCCCTGTCAGGAAATAATAGCAAAGGGCTTCTACTCCCACGATAAGGACTGCAAGGACAGGGGATAGGTACATTTCAGGCTTGATAAAGGTCCTTGAAATCTTAATCACATTTCCTACAAGGGGATTAAAACCCTCAATAAATTTATCTTTAAAGGAAAAAACTCTGATATCTTTTGCAAAACGAAAATCGGATGCTTCCCTATAATAGGCTTCGGTTTTTCTCCTAACCTTGTTAAGCTCACCCATGTGGGAGTGCCTATACTTATCAGTGTAAGTTCTAATCGCAAGTTGAATTAGGATTGAAATTATGGCAAAGATAAAAATTAGGGGGGATAGCCTTGACATAATCACAGATATTATAATAAAGGAGATAAGATTTGCCAAAATCTTATACATATCGTGGTAAATCCCTTCAAGGCCTTCGACGTTGTTAGAAAAAGGTTCAAATCCTCTGGAAAATTCGGCCATGAAGAGAGAATTTTCTCCAAGACCATAGTCCATTTCCATGATAGGACCACTTGCTTTTATGAAGGATTCAAGCCTTGTCCCCATATAGGTTGGGTAAGTTCTGCGCTCTATCTGATTTGAGATTATGGAGCAGACGAAAATTATTAGAGAGTAGGCTAAAATTACGAAAATCATTGTCTTTAGGTCAGTATTTTTTTCTATTAGACCTACTAAGTAATACATGATAAAGGCTTCTATAATTGGTATGAGACCAGCAGTGATAGGATAAAGAATTAGGGATAATTTTATTTTTAGATTGTCCTTAAAAGGCGCATAGGCCATCTTTAGAAGGTCAAAATTTGAAAGCTTATCGGCCCTTAGATATGATTTTATGACTTCTTCGTCTTTTAAATTTTGGGCGAGATTTTCTTTTAGGTTTTTAAGATTATTTTCCATAATCTTCCTCCTTTATGTCTTTAGAAAATTCAGTCAGTTCTTCTATAACTTTTTCAAAACCAGGTTTTCTCAGATAATAATAAGTCTTCCTGCCCTCAATGTATGCTCCAATAAAGCCACAAACGTGAAGTTGGCTTATGTGGTAAGAAAGGGTGGCAGGAGTTATATAAAGCTTGTCAGAAAGCTCTTTTGCATAGTAATTTCTTTCTTTTAAGAGGTCTAGAATGTCAATCCTGGTTGGATCTCCTAGGATTTTTAGGTATTGGCTAAGGTGTTTTAGTTTGTTTTCCTTTTCGATAAAGTCTTTATTTGAATAAATTCCAAATTTGATAAAGGCATCATCGTAATCTTCTGATATAAACTGAATCATGATCATGTTTGGTGCAAGGATAAGGCCATAGATGTTTAAAGGCTCATCTCTTTTGCTTAAAAAACTTGCTAAGCCAACTTGGTCTATTACTTCACTTACCTTTTTGTAGCCATCTTTTTTTATTTTTTCAAAATGTTCTGTAAACTCATCTTGAATTTTTGGAAAATTATTTTCTAAAATCTGGCAAATTTTTTCTAATAGAGGATAGAGTCTATCGTAGATTGATTTCTTATTAGAAAAAGACCTTAAAAGTGCCATAGAAAGCTTATCTCCGTAGGGTAGACTAGCTATTAAGCTCAGAAAGTCTGATTTTAAAGCTTTTTTTGACCATTCTTTTAAGTTTGCTGATTTTAATTCTGGATCATCTATGTCAACACCTATACATCTTAAAAAAGATAGGTTGAAGACTAGGTCAAAGATCTCATAGGAAAATTCTTTAATAGAGCTAACATTGATATTTTGGAAAACACCTGCCATAAAAGGCAAATAATTTCCATCGTTTTCT
>NZ_CAUPHG010000021.1:0-22500 GCF_963510915.1 uncultured Anaerococcus sp.
ACCAAAAATACATAGGAATCAATAACCTCTTCAAAAAATCTCTTCAAAAATACATTTGGGTCGAAAACATAATTATAATCACAAATTACAAAATCAGCATAAAGACTAATATCAAGTTCGAATTCCAAAGGACAAACCATATGTTTTTTTGCATACTTGGTAATTATATCATAGTCCATGATATTTTCATTTTCTAATATATCTTTTAAAGCATCATTTACCCTATCAAAATGACCCTTGGCATAGGGACAATCAATAGGATTACAGGAAACTTCATCATTAAGGCATATTTTTTCCTTACTTGTTATATGAAGGGCTTTTATAAAAAGATTATTTTCTCCTAGTAATTTCAACGATTTTAAAGCTTCTTTGGCTATGGTATTTTTGCTTGTTAGGTAAAAAACCTTATCAGTCAGATTTTCTGGCATAGATTTTATACTTGGAAAAATAGCAGATATTGTCTTTCCTATACCAGTTGGGGCGTCAACAAAAAGATTCCTCTCTTCTAAAATTGCAGTATATACTGCCACAGCCATCTTCCTCTGCCCCTTCCTGTAAGATTGATATGGAAAATCCAAATTTTTTATAGAAGAATCTCGTTTTTCCTTATTGGAAGCCAAAATTTTTGAAAATAATATGTATTCATCTAAAAGTTTAAAATAAAAGTCTTTAAGTTCATCAAAGCTAAAGGATTTTTCAAATATTTTTGACTTATAATCATCAACTGATACATAGGTTAGGGAGATAAGCATAGTATCGACTGACTTTTCTAGGGCATAAAAATATGCATAGCACATAGCCTGTGCCCAATGGAGTTTGTTATCATCAGGCAACTCTTCAAGTCTTCTAGATGTGGACTTAATCTCATCTATTAGGTAAAGCTCATCTTTTTTACCAAGACCATCTGCCCTTCCTTCTACCTCAAACACTACATCCTTGTAGGTTGTAGTGTTTTTTAATTTATATTCTTTTTTATAAGTCTTATCATACTTAGCTTGAATTTTTTGATGAGCTCTAATACCTTCGACCATCCTGGTATTGTCCCTAAATCTGTTATCTATATCTCCAGATCTCATAACAAATTCAATTAAGTTTCTAACAGATGTCCTTATTTTCATTTCTTCTCCTAATATTACTATACTCCTTTGGGTATTAATTAAGAAAGGAGGGCTTATGAACCAAACAATTAATGACCAATTAAAGCATAGGACTATCAGAGAATTTACAGATGAAAAGATAGATGAGGCTACAATAAAAACCCTACTAGATGTGGTAAATATGTCCGCTTCATCGAATGGCATGCAAAATATGTCTATAATCAGAGTTACAGACCCAAAAATTAAAGAAGAGTTAGCAGAAAATGGCAACCAAGCCTATATGGCAAGGGCAAGTGAGCTTTGGATTTTCATTGTTGATTTGAAAAGAAATTATGAAATAGCCAAGGAATTGGGTGTAGAAAATGATGTAATGATAAGCTTTGATAAATTTATTCAAGGCTTTACTGATGCAATAATAGCGGCACAAAATTTGACCCTTGCTGTTGAATCATTAGGCCTTGGAGCAAATTACTTCGGTAATATCCATAACGATACAAAAAAGGTAATTAAAATACTAAAGATGCCAAAACTAACCTATCCAGCAGTTGGCGTAGGATTTGGAGTGCCAAATCAAGATCCACAAATAAAACCAAGACTTGATATAAATTTAAAGACTTTTGAAAATTCCTACAAGACATATGATTCTTACTTAGAAATGATAAAAAATTATGATCAAGAAATGACAACTTATTATGATCTGAGAGATGCTGGTAGAAAAAGTGAGTCTTTTTCAAGCCAAATCATAAAGAAGCAAGGAAAAACTATAAAAAATAGAAATAAAATGTTTGAAACACTAATAGATCAAGGATTTGTTTTAAATCCATCTTAAAATTTTGAATTTTTTCTCAAATAGTTTATAATTATCATATCAGAGTAGATAAAGAGCGATTAGTGCTGGAAAATGGGTTGTTGTTTCCAGACGAAACTTCCGATTCTTTATCGCAACCGCTGACCTCTGATAGAAAGGGGAAAAAATGAATAAAAAATTTAGTGTTGATTCACTCGTGAAGGCTGCTATGCTTACAGCTTTATCAATAATCTTTTCAAGATTTTTTGGTATCTTTATCACACCTTCAATTAAGTTTTCTTTTGGCCACTTGCCACTAATGCTAGCAGGTATTATCCTAGGCCCACTTCCAGGTGCCCTAGCTGGACTTGCTGCTGACTTAATAGGTGTTGCTATAAATGCTGGAGGCACACCACACTTAGGCTTTACCTTGGTATCTGTTTTGACTGGTCTTATTCCAGGACTTATTACAGTATATGGTAAAAGAAAAAATATTTCTTTGAAGGGGCAAATAGGCCTTATGGTATTTTTTGTATTTTACATATGCCATATGTTCCTAAATACACTCTGGCTAAGCCAGTTATTTAATAATCCTTATAAAGTTATGTTAGCTTCACGTTTTATAAAAGTTTTAATAGACGGAATCATAAACTACATCTTGTTGTATTTTATAGTAACTAAACTTGTACCAAAAATAAAATAAATATTTTAAAATAGGCGAGGAAGTAAATCCTCGCCTTTTCAAATATTTATAATTGTGTGAAAAAAATTCAATCCTATACTTAAAAATAATAAATATGGCGATTATAAATCTATTTTTGACCAACTATTGCAACATAAGATCCTTTGTCATAACCTTCTTGGGCTTCTTCTACATAATCATCAGAATAAGCTGGATCTGTGGTTAGAGTTTGATAGAATTTAAAATCTTTAAAACCAACCTTTTTAAGTACATCACGTTTATGTGGGGTTGTTGTCATAACAGTATTTGTAACAAGTTCTATTGGGTATGGTGATTTTGGTAAAATTCCCTCAAAATTTGCTAAATCAAAAGTTTTTGCATAGGCAGCAAATTGGTATAAGATACCGAAGGAACTTTCCTTAGGAACATCTATTACGACAATGTGTCCACCTGGTTTTAGGGCTTTGTAAACAGTTTTGTAGGCACTTTCCAAATCTTCTATATAAGTTGATGAACCATTTAAGTAAATGCAATCATAATAATTATCTTCTAATTTTGCATCCTCAATTATGCCAATTTTTACATTTAAGCCTCTTTTTTCAGCGATTTCAGCCATATCTTTTGATGGTTCCAAACCGTCAGTGATTGTAAGACCCCTATCTTTTAAAGAAACCTCAAATAAACCACTTCCACAACCTACTGAAAGAGATTTTTCTGTATTTACACTTTTTAGAGCCATTTCTACAACATTTAACTCTGTTAAATACATATTTTCATTTTCCATAAACCACTGATCATACTTATTGGCTAATCCGTCAAATTTTGCTTTCATCTTATTCTCCTAACTTCCGTAATTTTTTTAATTAAAAAACTCTTTTTTCTTATATCCGGAAAAAAGAGTTGAAATCGCTTTTTATTTCCCTACGAAACTACTAAGTTTATCAGGTTAGCGGGTATAATCTCAGCACTTGGCACCCCGAATATAAAAGAGATATTTAATTGT
Organism: uncultured Anaerococcus sp.; assembly: GCF_963510915.1. Classification (GTDB taxonomy): domain Bacteria; phylum Bacillota; class Clostridia; order Tissierellales; family Peptoniphilaceae; genus Anaerococcus. Next base: position 3,570 of record NZ_CAUPHG010000021.1, read on the forward strand.
CAATTATATTATATCAGCTTTATGGAAAATTTAAAGTAAAAACGGGTATGATTTAGGTATTGGAGGACTTATGAAATTTATTGACTACTTATATGAACAAACAAAAGACATCTGGCAAGACCTTTATAATCATCCCTTCATAGAAGGTTTAATAAGTGGTGACCTTGAAATATCAAGATTCAAATACTATCTTGAAGAAGACTACATTTACCTATGGGACCATGTAAAGATTTTTGCCATAGGTCTTACAAAGACAAATAACAAAGATATTATCCGTAAGTTTGCTTATCTTATAAATAATTGCATGGAAAATGAAATGGCAATTCACCGTGGTGTAATGAAAGATTTTGACATTGACATAAGAGAAATAGAAAATAGGCAAGCAAACCTAACCAACCTTTCCTATTCAAATTACAGAATATCTCAATCCCAACTTGGTGGATATGAAGAAATATTAATGGTGCTTATGGCTTGTGACTTAGGGTATGTCAATATTTTTAGTCACATAGACGATGTAAATCCGCAAGCCAAAAACCATGAAATTTACGGGAAATTTATAACAGGCTACCTTGATCCAGTTTATCTTTCCTATGTAGATGGTACGGTTGATGAAATAAATGAACTCGGTAAAGACATGACAAAAGAAAAAAAGGATGCGTTAATAAAAATTTTTAAAAATTGTCTAACTTATGAGCTTAAATTTTGGGATATGGTCTATAATAAGGGCGATTTATTTTGACAAAAAGGTGATGCGAAGAATAGTTTTTTATTCTTGAGCATCACCTTCTAAATTAACATTTATTTTCTGCCATAAATTTATTTATACAATCTACAACTTCTTTCTTAAATGAGTCATCACCTGCGTAACCAACTACCAAGTGGCCATGCTCTTTTACCTTTCCAATTACCATTAGATTTCTATAAAGTTTGTTCTCACCAGTTCCCTGATATCTCATATCTGTTATTATCCCAATAATTAACCTAGGAAAATCAATATCATGGTCTTTTTCAAATTCAGCCATGACTCCATGAGCCATAATCTCAGCTGATACCCCATCGTCTATTGTAAGACCATCAAGGTTAGCAATTAATACATTAGCTTCCTTTAAATGAGCTGTATCAGCTTGTGATATCTTTATATCCGTAATAATCGCATCATTATTTTTCTTATCGTTTATATCTGCATTTCTTTGTGGTACATAAAGTTCAAGGTCAGTATGCTTTTCTATATACTGAGCCAAGTCTTCTGTCCACCTAAACATAGCATCATTAAAAAAATGACTTGCTAAATATCCTTTCATTTTTTCTCCTTAAAAATTTCTGCCGGCTCCGCCTCCACCGGATGATCCTCCACCTCCGGAAAAACCTCCGCCGAAACCTCCTGTGCCGCCTCCAAAACCAGACTCTCCCCAAGAATCTGAAGAACTAGACCAAGATGACCATCCAGGACCAAACCTAGGGTAGCTATAGCGTCTTTTTTTCCTAAATCCGCCACCGCCTCTGTAGTTATTGTTATTATTTATCATATTTGAGATTATTATAAAAATTACAATAATAAGTAGGATTGTTCCTAATGATATACCACCATCAGATGATGAATCTGCCAGTTTATTTTGATATCCTGTGTAGTCTTTTTCAAGTTCTATATCATATTCGGCACAAATCTCACCTACAACTGCATTAAAACCTTCATTAAGGGCCTTAGAATAATTACCATCTCTTAAATCGTCAAGCATAAAAGAATCAATTATCCTACCGATTTTACCATCATTTAGCCTACCCTCTATACCGTAGCCTGTGATGATATTTATCTGATTTTTCCCTTTTTGATTAGACATCAAAAGCAAAATTAGGACACCATTGTCTTTTTTTTGATCTCCTATCTTCCAGTCGTTAAAAATTTCTGTACCGTAGGAAGCTCCGTCAAGCTCTTCTGGATTTGGAAGGGTCATAACTACTACCTGGCTTCCAGTCTTATCTTCGAGCTGCCTGTTGGTTTTGTTTATGTTTTCTTTTGTAGATTCGTCTAAAAGATTTTCTTCATCTAAATAATAATTATCTTTTGGCTTGGGAATACTGGCGTAAGTCCTTGTTTGAAAAAGGCAGAAAGATATTAGTATTAATAAACAAAGCCTTATGAATTTTGCCTTTCTCATACTAACTCCTTTGTCGTTTTTTAATTACCAAAATTTACTTTTGGCGCTTCTTGAGCACTAGCATCTGCCTGGAAGTACTCAGCAGCTTCATAGCCGGTAAATTTTGCTATTAAATTGGTCGGAAACTTTTTAATATCTGTATTATAAATCTGAACAGCTTCGTTGTAATTTTTCCTTTCAGTAGATATCCTATTTTCTGAGCCAGCAAGCTCATCCATTAATTGAACAAATTGAGTATCAGCCTTGAGTTCTGGATAGGCTTCTACAACTACATTGATATCTCCTATTGCTCTTGTAAGTTCTTCATTAGCATTAGCAAGGTCTGCAGGATTTTTTGCATTTTGAACGCCTGCTCTAGCATTTGTTACCTGAGTTAGAGTTTCTGATTCATGATTAGTATAGCCCTTAACAGTGTTTACAAGGTTTGGTATCAAATCAGCCCTTCTTTGGACTACATTTTGTACCTGGGCATAAGCTTGGTTCACATTTTCGCGACTTCCTGCAAGTCTGTTATAGGTTGGCACAATCATTAATAGAGCAACTACAATCAGAGCTATTATTGCAATAAGTAATCCTGATGCACCAGATCTTTTATTTTGATTTATCATTTCTTCCTCCTAAATATCTTTTTTTATTTATACCCATTTAGGATGATTACTTTATTATTTTGGAGAGATTTCTTTACATCAATCACTCTTTGGTTGGACGACCCCCTGAACCTAAGGCTTAAATCTTTCAATTCTTCAATAAATTCTCCATCTATAAGGACATCAATTTCTTGTAATATTTCCTTTGATTTTTCTATATTTACTAAATCTTCAAATAAAAAACCAGTGTATACCCGTATAGATTTATTCACTTCTTTTTTTATATTCCTCAGAGCATCAAGAAGACCAATCGGATTTTCGAAAGGTTCTCCGCCTAAAACAGTAAGTCCCTCTACTTGGTCTAGTTTTAAATAAGATATGACTTCTTTTTCTGCATTTTTATCCCATTTTCGACCATGGTTAAAGTCCATATAGTCTGTGTTAAAGCAATTTGGGCAATTTCTATCACAACCTGTAAGGAAAAAAGTGGTCCTGATACCAGGACCATTTGCTACATCATATTTTCTTATTTGTGCGTAATTCATATGTGAAGAACTCTCGCCTTTATTTCTTTAGTTCTTCCTTCATTCCAGAAATTCTCTCCAAGATAGCCGCAAGTTCTCCTTACTACTGTAAGGGTTGCCCTATCGTGGTTTCCACAATTTGGACAATACCATTGGTTATTTTCATCTAGAAGGATTTCTCCATCATAACCACAATTGCCGCAGTAGTCGCTCTTTGTATTAAATTCAGCATATTGGATATGATCATAGATATACTCAATCATAGTTAAAACTGCTTCTATATTGTTGGTCATATTTGGTATTTCTGCATAAGAAATACAACCGCCTGTAGATAATTTTTGAAATTCTGATTCAAAATCAAACTTATCAAATACAGAAATATTTTCTCTAACATCTACATGGAAAGAGTTTGTGTAATATCCCTTGTCTGTGACGTCTTCTATGTCTCCAAATCTTTCTTTATCAATTGAGGCAAACCTGTGAGTTAAGCTTTCTGCAGGTGTGCCATAAACTGCAAAGGCAATACCATATTGGTCTGACCATTCTTTTTTCTTGTCATTTAACATTTCCATGATCCTCATGGCAAAATCGTGGCCCCTCTTTGTAGTATGGCTTTCTCCAATAGTAAGCTTTGTGGCTTCATATATTCCAATATAGCCTATTGTAACTGTAGCATAGCCATTTTCCAAAAGTGGTTTTATTGATTGATGTTTTTTAAGTCTTGCTATCGCCCCATGTTGGAAGTGGATTGGAGAAGAGTCACTTGTTACCTTAGATAGGTGTTCATATCTCAGAAGTCCTACCCTTTTAACAAGGTCTAGTCTTTTTTCTAATATTTCAAAAAATAAATCTTCATCTCCATGGGCAAGGATTCCTATTTGTGGAAGATTGATTGTGCAAACTCCCATATTAAACCTACCATCAAACTTATAATCCCCATATTTATCCTTATAAGGAGGAAGGAAGGCTCTGCAACCCATTGGAGCGAATACATTTCCTTCATAGTTTTCACGCATTTTTTTAGCAGAAATATAATCAGGATACATTCTCTTGGCAGTACATTTAGCTGCAAGCTTTGTTAGTTCAAAATATTTAGAATCTGGATTTATATTGTTTTCATCAAGAACATAAATTAGCTTTGGAAAAGCAGGTGTAACATATACACCTTGGTCATTTTTAATTCCTTGAATCCTTTGTTTTAAGATTTCTTTTATAATCTCTATCGTTTGGTCAAGGTAAGGATCGTTTTCATCTGTGTGCATGAAAAGAGTCACAAATGGTGATTGACCATTTGATGTCATTAGAGTGTTTATTTGGTATTGGATGGTTTGGATACCGCTTTCAAGATCTCTTTGAGTTAGGGCCTCTGCCATCTTTCTAGCCTGGCTTTCATCACCTAAAATCTCACTTGCAAGTTTTAAATTCTTATCATAAGATTTTTCTAGATAAGGGCTTAGGCAAGCGATATTGATTGATTGACCTCCATATTGGTTTGATGCAATTTGGGCTATAATTTGAGTCATAACATTGCATGCTACTTGGAAAGATTTTGGTGTTTCAATCATCTTTTCATTTACAACTGTTCCATTATCCAGCATGTCTTTCATATCTACTAAACAACAATTAAAAATTGGTTGGATTAGATAATCAAGGTCGTGAATGTGGATAGCTCCTGAATCATGGGCTTCCACAAGGTCTGCTGGAATAAGTTTTCTCTTTGCTATATCTTTTGCTACTTCGCCTGCTATGAGGTCTCTTTGGGTTGAAGCAATTATTGGATTTTTATTTGAATTTTCATCCATTACATCTATATTAGTTTGATTTAAAAGTCCGATTATTTCATCGTCAGATGTATTTTGCTCACGTTTATAAGCCTGAACTGACTTATAAGACTCATAGGACTTGGCTGTAGCAGGATTTTTCCTGTCTATAAGTTTGTAGTAGACTAAGTCTTCGATTTCATAAATAGAGATTTCTCTTTTATTTTTAGATCTCTCCTCTATTTCGCCTGCTATTTCTGCTGCCTGGCCTTCCACATAAATACCGCTTGGGGAATGCATGGCTTTTTCTATAGCGATGGTGATTTTTTCTTTATTAAAATCGACTTTAGTCCCATCTCTTTTAATTACCTGTAACATTTTTACCTCCGAAATTACACTTATATCATACCATATTTAATTTTTAAAGCAAAATAAATTATACTATATATAGTGGGTAGGCTTCATATTTTACTACATATAGTAGAAATCCCAGAAAATAGCCAAAGTAAAAACGGAGCAATCTATTAAATTACTCCGTTATTATTTCTACTTATCTATAATAAGCTATTTAGTTTTAAACTCAAGTTGACCATCTACTAAATCAAGAATTGCTGTATCCCTATCAGTAACTTTTCCTTCGATTATTAACCTACCAAGTTTTGTTTCTACATTTCTTTGTAGGTATCTCTTTACAGGTCTAGCACCGTATTCTACATCATAAGAATTATCCAAGATATATTTCTTAGCTTCTAGTGTAACCTCAAGTTTGATATCCCTATCAGCAAGTCTCTTCCTAATATTATCTAGTTGTAGGTCTATAATTTTATAAACTTGATCGCTTGTTAGTGGTGTAAACATCACAATGTCATCAATTCTGTTTAAGAACTCTGGCTTAAATGAACGTCTTAAAACTTCATCAACTTTCTTTTGGTTTTCTTCTTTGATGCTTCCATCTTTATTTAAACCGTCAATTAAGAATTCTGATCCAATATTAGATGTCATTATTATAATTGTATTTTTGAAATCAACTGTCCTGCCTTGGCTATCTGTAAGCCTACCATCATCCAAAACTTGTAATAAGATATTGAAGACATCTGGGTGAGCCTTTTCGATTTCATCAAAAAGTATTACAGAATATGGTTTACGGCGAACAGCTTCTGTTAGTTGACCGCCTTCTTCATAGCCTACATAGCCTGGAGCTGCACCGATAAGCCTTGATACAGAATATTTTTCCATATATTCACTCATATCAATCCTAATCATATTGTGTTCGTCATCAAACATAGCTTCTGTAAGAGTTTTTGCAAGTTCTGTCTTACCAACACCTGTAGGGCCTAGGAATATAAAGGAACCTATTGGCCTATTTTGTTCTTTTAGACCAGATCTTGCCCTAATAATAGCGTCTGAAACTGCCTCTATAGCTTCATTTTGTCCAATTACTCTTTGGTGAAGAGTCTCTCCTAGGTGGAGGATTTTTGTTCTTTCAGTTTCAACAAGTTTTGATACTGGAATATTTGTCCAACTAGAAACTACATCTGCAACATCTTCGTCAGTAACCTCTTCTTTTATTGAAGATTCGTCATTTGAAGATTGGCTTGCTTCTTTTAATTTATTTTCTAGTTTAACTAGCTTGCCATACTTTAATTCAGAAAGTTTTTCGAAATCATAAGACCTTTCTGCTTGATCAATTTCTACTTTAACCTTGTCAATTTCTTCTTTGATGGTTTTTATATCATCAATAGCAGACTTTTGTTCCTTCCATTTTAAGAAATTTTCGTTAAATGATTCAGAAAGATCAGCAAGTTCTTTCTCTAATTCCTCTAATCTTTTTTTAGAATAATCATCATCTTCTTTTTTAAGAGCTGTAATTTCTATTTGCAACTGTAGTAACTTTCTCTTTTGCTCATCAAGATAAGCAGGCATTGTATCAATTTCTGTCCTAACTGTAGCACAAGCTTCATCCATAAGGTCTATAGCCTTGTCAGGTAAGAACCTATCTGAAATATACCTAGCAGATAATTCTGCTGCTGCTATTACTGCAGAATCTTGAATCCTAATGCCGTGGAAGATTTCATATTTATGCTTAATTCCTCTTAGAATAGAAATTGTATCTTCAACGCTTGGCTCTTCTACCATAACTTTTTGGAATCTTCTTTCAAGAGCTCCGTCTTTTTCTATATATTCCCTATATTCATTAAGGGTTGTAGCGCCGATTACTTTTATTTCACCCCTGGCTAGCATTGGTTTCATAATGTTTGATGCATCCATAGCACCTTCTGATTTACCAGCACCAACAATTGTGTGGATTTCATCAATAAACATTATAATTTGACCGTCAGATTTTTTGACTTCTTCTATTACTGCCTTTAATCTTTCTTCAAACTGACCCCTGTACTTAGCACCAGCAACAAGAGCTCCCATATCAAGAGAGAAAATTCTCCTACCTTGAAGAGGCTCTGGTACATCGTTGTTTACGATTCTTTGAGCAAGACCTTCAACAATGGCGGTCTTACCTACACCAGGTTGACCAATTAAGACCGGGTTATTTTTCTTACGGCGAGATAAAATCCTTAAAGCATTCCTAATTTCTGCATCCCTACCGATAACAGGGTCAATTTTTCCATCCCTAGCTTCTTGGGTTAAATCTCTTCCGAATTTTTCTAGAGGATTTGAAGTTTCTTCTGGATTGTCAGTTGTTACTTTTTGACCATTTCTGACTTTTAAGACATTATCTTTGAAAGCCTTATAAGAAATATTAAATTCCTTATTTATTGGTGACATTTCAGTATTTTCTTTTAGTAAAGAAAGAAAAATGTGCTCTACAGATATGAAAGAATCACCCATAGCCTCAGCTTCATCCTCAGCTTTCAAAAATATTCTTTGGAAGACTTGGGATGGGTAAGTATTTGCATTACCTGATTGTTTAGGTAAATTTTCTACCTTATCTTCAATTTTCTTTTTATATGCATTTACATCTACTCCCATTTTAGATAAAACCATTGAAACATAGGAGTCAGGGCTATCAACTAGGCTTAAAGCTAAATGAAATTCATTAACTTCTGGGTTAGAATCTTTTATTGCCATTGAATTTGCATTGTTGATAGCTTCGATTGATTTTTGTGTTAATTTGTTGTTGTCCATATTATCCCTCGATTTCTTTTAATTTTTTGTATAATTCAATTTGTTCTTCGTTTAGGTCTGGGTTTTCAATAAGTACTTCCAAAATCAAATCACCAGTTTTATTTTTCCTATCGGTATAACCTAGGTTTTTAAGTCTGATTTTCTTATTAGAAGTGATTTTTTCTGGAATAGTTACTAAAATATTGCCTTTTATTGTTGATATTTTTTTCTTTGTTCCAAAATAAGCATCCCAAGGACTAATCTTTACTTTTTTAATAAAGTCTATACCATCAAGTTTTAAATCTTCTGTTTCTTTTATCTTGACCAAGACATATATTTCTGCATTTATTCCGTATTTAGAACCATCTATTTTAATCTTGTTCTTATTTTTAATTCCCTTTGGAATATTAACTTCAACATCGTTAATACCTGCTTCAGTCTTAACGGAAATTTTTCTTGTTGTGCCCTTCATGGCTTCATCAATTGAAATACTAACTTCAGTATCTAGTTTAGTCTTAGGCTTTTTAGTAAATCCGCTTCCAAAACCTGTGTTAAATCCACCAAAGCCTTGAGACTTTCTTGAGGAAGTGTTTCCAAAACCACCAAAAAGGGTATCAAAAAAGTCGGAAAAACCTGAACCATTTGAACTTGTATATGTGTAAGAGCCGTTACCAAAGTTGCCAAAGTCAAAACCAAAATCTCTTGGATCAAAATTTTGACCACCAGAAAAGTTCGCATTTGCACCAAAGGTGTCATACTTATTTCTCTTTTCAGGATCTGATAAAACTTCGTAGGCTTCGTTTATTTCTGTAAATTTTTTGTGTGCACTTTCATCATCTGGATGAAGGTCTGGGTGGTATTTTTTAGCAAGTTTTCTAAATGCTTTTTTTATTTCATCAGCACTAGCTTTTTTGTCCACCCCTAGCACTTCATAATAATCTTTATATTGCATTTCTACCTCCATCTTATTTCTTTGACCATCTCTGACCTTAATTAAACTATACTAGGAATAATACCTATTTCAAGTATATTTATCAGTTTATTTTAAAAAATAAATATATTTTCTACCAAAGTAAAGTTGTTTAAATTTAGCCATTAAAAAAGAGATTTCAAATGAAACCTCTTCATATTTTTTCCTTAATGATCATATTCTACTAGAGAAAGAACTTCATAGTCTTTTAAAACTTCCCTACCCTTTAAGGATGTAAGTTCTATTAAAAATTCGAAACACACTACCTCGCCACCAATAGATTCTACAAGCTTAGCAGCAGCTTTAGCAGAACCTCCAGTTGCAATTAGGTCATCAATAATTACGACCCTATCCCCTTTATTAAGAGCGTCTTTATGAATTTCCAACTCGTTTGTGCCATATTCGAGATCATAAGATACTTTTTCTATCTCGCCAGGAAGCTTACCAGGTTTTCTAATTGGAATAAATCCCTTATTTAGCCTATCTGCTAAGGGTGCCCCAAAAATAAGTCCCCTTGACTCAACACCTGCTATAAAATCAAAGTCATAGCCAGCTAATTTTTCTTCAAGTAGGTCAATAGTTTTTTTAAAACCATCCCTATCCTTTAGTAGGGTTGTAATATCTTTAAAAGATATGCCTTTCTCTGGGTAATCTTCTATTACTCTTATTAATGATTTGATATCCATATTTCCTCCATTTAATTCATTTCTATTATACCCTTTTCTAATTTCTTAAAAAAGAATTTAGGTAAGTTGTTCTAACATTCTCAATTGATTCTGGATAAATCTCATAATAAGAAATTCCATCCATATTAAAGCCTTCACCTTCAAGCTTTACAGAATTAATATTTGATGAGTCTACTGTCTTAAATTTCATAGCAAGAGAAGATAATTCTTTAAAATCCATATTTGTCTTTATATATGGTTTCATCGCTGCATAAACTTTAGGTAATTTTGGCAGATTAGTAACTTTAGTCGCTTCTTTTATGAATTGTTTAAGGAAATCTTGTTGGGTATTTATCCTTCCCAAATCTGCATTTTGATAGCCCTTCCTAAATCTTACATAAGTAAGAACCTCTTGACCTGTCATTGAATGTACTCCAGGACTTATTCCCATAGCTTCTACAACCTCATTACTTACATCTACATCCATGCCTCCAAGGGCGTCTATCCCTTCAATAACAGCTTGAAAAGAGATTACAAAATACTTATTTAAGTTAATCCCCATAAAATCTCTTACAACACTCATTGTTAAATCTATGCCCCCGTAAGAATGGGCTGCATTTATCTTATCCATCGACCCATTAATAGATACATATGAATCTCTAGGAATAGATATCATATCAACTTCCTTATTCTTGCTATCAGCTCTCACTAGCATGAGGGTATCAGTCCTAGTACCTGTCTCTTCACCAGTAGAGTCAACTCCTGCAAGAAGAAATAAGAACTCATCCTTAGGACCTATGAAATCATCGATAGGATTGTCTATACTTTGGTTCTTAAAAAATCCCACAATAATAAATACTGCAGCAAAGACAATTATAAAGAGTAAAAATATTATTAAAGATTTTATTATTTTTATTATATTATTTTTCATTTTATCACCTAGCCTTATCATACACCAAAAACAATAATTTTCCTTACAATTTTTTTAAGTTAAGCTATAATATAGGTGGAGGCTATATGTTAAATAAACTTATTGACGATTACCTAAAAGAAAATTACTACCCTTTCCACATGCCAGGTCATAAAAGATCTAGACTTTTAGATTCTAAGTTAGGTTATAAGAGAGATTTTACAGAAATAGGTGGTCTTGATAATCTAAACGACCCTAAAGAAGTATTCATAGAAATGAAGAGGAAAATTGCTGATATTTATAAAGTTAAGGATGCAATTATTTCCACAAATGGGTCAACATCTGGCATATTAGCTAGCATAAGAACTCTTACAAAGAATAACAAAAATATCTTAATCCAAAGATCATCCCACAAGGCTGTCTACCATGCCTGTTTGATAAATAAATTGGAAGTCGATTATCTTGATATTGTTTCCAATGATATCGGTGCAATAACCGATATTTCATATCTTGATTTAGAAAGGAAATTAAATTCAAATAATTATAGCGCTTTAGTAATAACCTCCCCTTCCTATGAAGGTTATATCTTGAACATCGAAAGAATTTATGATTTATGCAGGGCAAATAATACCAAACTCATTCTAGACATGGCCCACGGATCTCATTTGTTTTTGACAGACGAGTATAAAAACTCCTTTGATATAGCCATAACTTCCTTTCACAAAAACCTACCTGCCCTTACACCGGCAGCTGCTGTTTTAGTAAACGATGAAAGCATTATAAATGATTTAAGATTTTCGATGACAATTTTCCAAACATCATCCCCCTCCTATTTAGTCCTACAATCGATAGATTATATCTTAGAAAACCTAGATGAAGTGGAAATTTTAAATGAAAAATTATCTAGAAATCTCGACGACCTTTATGGGCTGAACTTAAAAAACCTAAAATTAGTTAATTCTAAAAACAAAGATAGGTCAAAGATTTTAATTTCAACCAAAGATACAAACATAAACGGAAAAGTCTTAGGAAAATTATTAAAAAAAGAAAAAATTGAAATAGAAATGGCATATCCTTCATATGCCCTGTTGATAGCTAGTACCTATGATACTGACGAGGGTTTTAAGCTCCTAAAAAAAGCCTTGCTTAAAATTGATAAAAATATAAAGCAAGAAATAAAATCATATAAATTTTCCTATATCAGGCCTAAAAAGATTTTTGAAATATACCAAGCTATGGATAAAGAATCAAAATTTATTGATATAAGTAAGGCTGCAGGTAAAATTGCTGGCGGTTTTACCCATGCCTACCCTCCTGGCATACCTATCCTTGCTCCTGGCGAGTTAATAGATGAAAATATCCTAGAAAACATAAACAACTTCCTTGAAAATGATATAAATGTAAACCTTAATGGCAATTCTATTTCTGTCTTGATTGACAAAAGGGAAGAAAACTGTTAATATATTAGTTGAATAGGAAATTCTTATTAATAAGGAGATTTTAAAATGAAAAGAATACTTACACTTAATACAAGAAATCTTCACAAGAGCCAAAAAGACGGTGGATGTGGCGAATGCCAAACTTCTTGCCAATCTGCTTGTAAAACATCTTGCGGAGTTGCCAACCAAGAATGTGTTAGCAAAAAAGAAAATAAATAGGAAAAAACTTACTCTATTTTTCAACTTACTTACATATATGTAGGTAAGTTTTTTTCTGTTTATAACTTTTATAATCCTAGTAAATAAGTATAATATTAAGGATTTTACATATGAAGGAGATTTTATGATACACCAATATAAAGCTAAGGGTTTTAATATTGTTTTAGATATATACAGTGGGTCTGTCCACCTAGTTGACGACGTTACCTATGATATTATTGAAAAATACGAAAATACAGACAAAAATTTATTAAAAGAAGAAATCAAAGAAAAATATAGCCTTGCGGATGAGGAGTTAAAAGCTGCTTTTGATGAGGTTGAAGAATTGATTTCTACCGGTCAATTATTCACAGATGATTCTTTTAAAAACCTAGCCATAGATGTAACAAAAAAACCAACCAACATCAAGGCACTTTGCCTAAATGTCGCTCACACCTGTAATTTCACTTGTGATTATTGCTTTGCAAAAGGCGGAAAGTACCACGGACCAGATGCCATTATGACCAAAGACGTTGCAAAAAAAGCAATTGATTTTTTACTAGAAAATTCCGGTAGGCATTATAACCTAGATATAGACTTTTTCGGCGGTGAACCTTTGATGAATCTTGGTGTAGTGAAATTTACTGTCGACTACGCAAAGAGTAAGGAAAAAGAATACAATAAACACTTTAACTTCACCCTCACAACCAACGGTCTACTTTTAAATGACGATACAATTGATTATTTGAATGAAAACATGAAAAATGTCGTCTTGTCCCTAGATGGTAGAAAAGATAAGCATGACCATTTCAGAAGAACTCTTGCTGGTACAGGTTCCTTTGACCTAATCGTGCCAAAATTCCAAAAACTTGTAGAAAAACGTGGCGATAAGGAATACTACATGAGAGGCACCTATACAGCTAACAACCTCGATTTTACAGAAGATATCAAAACATATCTAGATTTAGGTTTCAAACGCACTTCTCTTGAACCAGTCGTAGGAAGTCCCGATAATGAATACGCCCTAAAAGATGAGCACCTTCCACTTCTTTACGACCAATACGAAAAATTAGCAGATATGATGATGGAAGCAATTGATACAAATGATGAATTTATTTTCTATCACTATATGATTGATCTTGAAAATGGACCATGTATCCACAAAAGACTATCAGGATGCGGTTCAGGAACAGAATATATGGCAGTAACTCCAACTGGAGACCTCTTCCCTTGCCACCAATTTGTAGGCAATGACGACTTTAAAATTGGAAATATTTTTGAAGGTGTGAAAAATACTGACCTTGTAAACCAGTTTAAGACCTGCAATTGTTATTCAAAATCAGAATGTAGGGAATGCTGGGCAAGTATGTATTGCTCTGGAGGTTGCGCAGCAAATAATTACAATGCTACCGGAGACCTCAACCACACCCACGAATATTCTTGTAAGCTTTTTAGAAAAAGGATAGAGATGGCTCTTGCCGTTAAAATTTACGAATTTTTAAAAGAATCTGAAACAGAACAAGCATAAAAATAAGCCAAGTATAAGCGATAGCTTAGCTTGGCTTTTATAATACTCTTCTTTCTGAAGCAAGGGCTAAGATTTTAATGTCCTTTACATTTGCTTGCTCTAAAACTCTAATCATTTCTAGTGATGTGTTTCCTGTTGTAACCAGGTCGTCAATTATCAAAACCGATTTACCAGTCAAATCCTTATCCAATCTAAAGGCGCCAATAAGGTTTGTTGACCTTGCTTCTTTTCCCAAATCATGCTGGGCTCTTGTATCTTTTACCTTTATAAAATCATCCAGGTAAACAGGCTTTATCTTATCAATAAAATCATCTGTAATCAGTCTAATATGGTCAAAGCCCCTATTAATCAAAGTTTTCCTTGAAGATGGAGATGGCAAAATATAATCACAATCAAAGAGATTCTTTTTTATACCATAATCATAGACCATCTTGGAGAAAATCCTAGAAAACTCAGTCCTTCTTTCAAACTTATAAAGACCAATAAGCTTTTTAAAAAATTCATCATAAAAATATATGGAATAACATTCATAAGCTTTAAGCAAGAATTTATTATCTACATAATCAAGCCTATCATAGCAATCTCTACAAAGGTCGTACTTATAAATATATTCACTCTGGCATAAAGCGCAGGTATTTTTATCTAAAAATAAATAATCAATCAGCAAGGATAGACTCCATTTCATTTATCCAATAGGAAAGATTGGAATTTCGATGATTTGACCTATTATTATCAACCATTCTTTTAATATATCTCTTCTCCCCAAGTAAGATTACAAGTTTCTTCGCACGAGTTACCCCAGTATATAAAAGATTCCTGGTTAATAGCATAGGAGCAACTTGCATCATAGGGATGATAACACACTTAAATTCAGAACCTTGAGACTTATGAACTGTTATAGCATATGATAAGTCTAGGTCTTTTATATCATCTTTTTTATATTTGACAATCTTACCATCATCAAATTCTACTTTTATACACTCTTCATTGGTGTCTATATCTATAATGATACCAATATCTCCATTATAGACCCCATCGTTGTTAGGAACATTATTTAAGGCCTTTAAGTCGTAATTATTTCTCACTTGCATGACCTTATCGTATAGTTTAAAGGTCCTGTCATTTACTTTTAAAAATATTTTTTCCTTGTTTATAGCTTCTTGAATAGACTTATTGATAGCATCCACTCCCCAGCCAGTTTTCCTCGATAAGGCTAGGACTTCGATGTCTTTTACAGGATCAAATTTATAAAAACTTGGCAACCTATCCTTGATTAAATTCAACAAATCTTTGGTAAAACCATAAGCAGATGTTTCTATGAAAAAAAAGTCCTTGTTGGGTTGGTTTAGAAATGGGTATTTACCTTCATTTATCCTATGGGCATTGACAATTATATTCGATTCGCCAGCTTGCCTAAAGATTTTTTTAAGCCTTATAGACTTAGCTGGTGAATTTAGGATATCAGACAAAACATTACCAGGCCCAACTGACGGTAATTGGTCACTATCTCCAACAAAAATTAGGGCTGTCGAATCACCCACTGCTTCCATGAAATTCTTCATTAGATAAATATCCACCATACTCATCTCGTCTACAATTATATAATCATTCTCTATTGGATTTTCTTCGTTATATTCTGCAATGGGCATATCAGGCCTAATGCCGACTAACCTATGGATGGTATTGGCTTCGCAAGCAGTTGCTTCTTGCATACGCTTGGCAGCCCTTCCAGTTGGTGCCGCAAGGGCATAGGTTAATTCATTTTTATCAAGAATAGTTGTAATAGCATTAATGACCGTTGTCTTACCTGTACCTGGACCACCAGTTATTACTAAAAGCATATTTTTAAAAGCAGCTTCTATTGCTTCTTTTTGCTCATCTGAATATGCAGCGAGGTTTTCATCTATTTCGACCTCAAAAATATAAGGCTCCTTGATTTTTTTTGCAAGAGCCATGGCAACAGACTTTTCTGCCTTATAAAGTCCCTTAGAATAGACATATGACTTCCCATCTATTTCAACAAGTTCGAGTTTTCCTGCCAATAAGTCAGCTTGGATTTGATCTCCTATCATATCCTTATCAGCCTTTAAAAGTTTAGCTGCTTCTTCAACAAGGTATGGCATTTCAAGACTGGTATGACCATTAAAGTCAGACTCATAACCTATAACATAAGTTAGACCTGCCGATATCCTAAAGGCAGAATTTGTCTCCATCTGCATATTTCTTGCTAGAGCATCTGCCATATTAAAGCCAATTCCCTTTATATCTTCAATTAGCTTATAAGGATTAGACTTTACTATATCAATAGTATTTTCCCCGTACTTGTTATAAATTTTCATAGCAAGGTTATAGGAAATCTTAAGCCCTTGAAGAAATTCAAGGCTACGTCTAGAATCTCTGGTTTCTTCAGCGGATAATTTTATATCATTAAGTTTCTTCTTGCCAATCCCTTCAACCTTCAAAAGTTTATCTGGGTCCTTATACAAAATATCTAGGGAATCTTTGCCATAGATGTCGTATATTGCCTGAGCAGTCTTTTTCCCAACTCCTCTAATATTTCCACTTGCCAAATACTTAATTATGGATTCCTTATCTGAAGGTTTTTTTAGCCTAACACTTTTGACATTTATTTGCTCGCCGTATTTGTCATGGTAGGTAAAATCACCCTCGACTTCTATCCTGTCACCTTCATAAAAAAAAGGCATAGTACCAACAATAGTTATATCAGAATCTGGGGTTTCAAGCGTCATTACGCTATAGCCACTTTCATCATTCCTATACCTAATGTTTGATACTATACCTTCTAATTTCATTATTCTACTTCTACTCTCTTTATGTCAGCGCCAAGTTTGGTTAATTTCTCAACTAGGTTTGAATATCCCCTATCTATGTGGTAGATATCAAAAACCCTAGTAGTACCTTTTGCTACAAGACCAGCCATTACAAGGGCTGCCCCTGCCCTAAGGTCAGTTGCTTTTACATCTGCACCATGGAGTTTCTCAACACCTGCAATTGTTGCCCTGTTGCCAGATGTAGCAATAACTGCTCCCATTTTCATAAGTTCTGCAACATGCATAAACCTATTTTCAAAGACAGTCTCTTGGATCCTACTTTCCCCTTCACAAACAGTCATAAGTGCCATAAACTGTGCCTGAGCATCTGTTGGAAAACCAGGATATGGAAGAGTTTGGATATTGGTTGATTTTAGCCTATTTGGAGCTTTGACTATTATCTTATCCTCATCTTCAATCTCTTCAACGTCAACACCCATTTCCACTAATTTTGCTATAACTGGTCTAATGTGAGAGCCAATTACATTATTAATTAAAACTTCGCCCCTAGTCATAGCTGCAGCTGTCATATAGGTTGCTGCTTCTATCCTATCTGGGATTATAGTGTGACGAGTACCTGTAAGTTTTTCAACACCTTCGATTACAATTGTAGATGTACCTGCACCCTTGATGTTTGCACCCATTTTTGAAAGGAAAGACGCTAGGTCAACTATTTCTGGTTCCTTTGCAGCGTTTTCTAAGGTTGTCTTACCATTAGCAAGACATGCTGCCATAATAATATTTTGTGTGGCTCCAACTGACGGAAAGTCCAAATATATTTCTGTACCAACAAGACCATCTTTAGCAACAATAGCTATTTCATCATCATTTACAGTATTAACAGCACCAAGAGCCTCAAAACCCTTTAGGTGAAGATCTATTGGACGACTTCCAATATTGCATCCACCAGGGGCCTTGGTGTGGGCAGCATGAAATCTTGAGAGAAGTGGACCCATAACCACAAAGGAAGCTCTCATCTTATCCATAAGCTCATAAGGAGTTTCACAAGTATTTATACCTGCAGAGTTTATACTTAAAGTATTTTTATCTAAGTATTTAACCTTACTACCTAAGTGTTTTAGGACCTCCACCATAATTTCTACGTCCTTTAGCTCAGGAACTCCATCTAATATAATCTCTTCTGTACCTAAGACACAGGCAGCAAGGATAGGAAGAGCTGAGTTTTTCGCTCCTGATATATTCACCTCGCCTTTAAGAGGTCCATTAGAATTGATAATTAAAATTTCTTTTTTCGCCATTTTTATTCCTTATTTTGTTCCAAATAGTCTATCACCAGCATCTCCAAGACCTGGAACAATGTATCCATTTTCATTTAGTTTCTCATCAAGTTGAGAAATATATACTTTTACATCTGGGTGCTTTTCTTCAAGTAATTTGAAAGCTTCTGGAGCTGCTATAATGGATAATAACTTGATAGACTTGCATCCGTATTCTTTAAGTCTATCGATAGCATCACAGGCAGAACCACCTGTAGCAAGCATAGGGTCAACAACTAGGATGTCTCTGTTTTCAACATCACTAGGCAATTTGCAATAGTATTCTACTGGTTGGAGAGTTTCTTCATTTCTATACATACCAATGTGGCCAATTTTTGCTGCTGGTAATACTTCTAACACTCCATCTACCATGCCTAGACCTGCTCTTAGGATTGGAACTATACCTATTTTTTTACCTGTAAGTCTATAGCCTGTAGTCTTAGCAACCGGTGTTTCAACATCGTATTCTTCAAGTTCGAGGTCTTTTGTTGCTTCATAAGCAAGCATCATAGCAATCTCTGTTACCAAGGACCTAAATTCATTTGATCCTGTGTTTTTATCCCTAAGTATTGAAATCTTATGTTTAATTACTGGATGGTCTAATACTGTTACGTTTTTCATATCTTCTCCTATATATTATTTACATCATTTGCTGCTGCTTTTTTCATCCTATTCATTATACTCTTACCCAAATGATTTTCCTTTACACCTTCTGCAAGAATTATATCTACACCTAGTCTATCCATCTCTCTTAAAGATGAAAATAAGACGTGACTCATAGTAGATAAGTCGTCCCTTGATCCTAGGGAAATATATGGGAATGAAGCAAATTTTTCTTTATCTTCTTCAAAAACTAAAATACCGACTTTTTTGCCCTGAGATTTATATTTTTCTGCAAGCTTTAATATATAAGCTGGCACATTTTCTCCGATAAAGACTCTAAGCTTTGCCTTTGGAGCATAATGT
>NZ_CAUPHG010000022.1:0-22397 GCF_963510915.1 uncultured Anaerococcus sp.
TTATTCATAATTCACCTCTATTTTCCATTTCAATAAGCAATATAAATTATACCAGCTCAAATATTAAAATCAAGTTATTTGATAGATGAATTTATCAATTCTACAAATTGTTTATTTGACTTGGTCCTCTTCATCCAATCTATAAGTTCAACTATAGATTCTGTGGTGTTTAAGTCAGACTTTCTTAGCTTATAAACAGCTTCAAGCTCTTCTTTAGATAAAAGAAGATCATCACGTCTAGTTGAAGATTTTTCGATATTTATAGCTGGGAAAATTCTCCTATTTGAAAGTCTTCTATCAAGGTGGATTTCCATATTGCCTGTTCCTTTAAATTCTTCAAATATCATATCATCCATCCTTGAACCTGTATCAACTAGGGCTGTGGCAAGGATAGTAAGAGAACCACCATTTTCTATATTTCTTGCTGCACCAAAAAATTGTTTAGGACCAACAAGAGCTAGGGGGTCAAGACCACCTGAAAGAGTCCTGCCTGATTGAGGAGTCATTATGTTATAGGCTCTAGCAAGTCTAGTTAAGGAATCTAGAAGAATTACTACATCCTTTTTTTCTTCAACAAATCTCTTTGCCCTCTCAAGAACCATCTCAGCTATATCTATATGGCTTTGTGGAGGCATGTCAAAGGTTGATGCCGCTACTTCTGTACGCATCAAAACATTTTCTGGGTCCCTATATTCATTTACAAACCTTATGAAGTCGGTCACTTCCTCTGGTCTCTCGTCGATTAATAATACAATTATTTTTAGGTCATGATAATTTTTTTCAAGCGACCTTTCAATGTCTTTTATAAGTGTGGTCTTACCTGCTTTGGGTTGAGAAACTATTAATCCTCTTTGACCACGACCTATAGGACTAATCACATCAATTATTCTACCAGAGATATTTTTAGGTTCTGTTTCTATACATATTCTCTCATTCGGATATATGGGTGTTAGGTCTTCAAATAAATCCCTATTGAAGGCATCGGCTGGCTTTATACCATTTACTGTAGATACAAAAATAAGAGGGGAAAATTTGTCCTTATCGTGCTTTTCCCTGGCAATTCCTTCAATATAATCGCCTGTCTTTAACCTAAACATTTTAATTTGTTTTGGTGGAACATAGATATCATCATCTCCTGTTTCATAAAGTTGAGTTCTCAAAAATCCAAAACCATCAGGTAAGATTTCTAGGATTCCATCGCAATCAAATTTTGCTCCTAGGTCATTTTCTCTTGCTTCTTCTCTCTCTGCGTTCTTATTTTTTTCTTCTTCTTCAATAAGTTTGATTAATTCATCTTTTCTGTATTTGCTAACTGATTCTATGCCCAAATCTTTGGCAATTTCTCTTAGATCAACTAATTTTTTATCTTTTATATTATCCATATTTTTATACAATAAAGGGGCTTAAAAGCCCCCATATTAAAATCATTATTTATTAGCACTATTTTCGCTACCGAACATGTCTATTTTTTCTTCTACTAAAGCTTGAACTGCATTTGTTCCTGGAAGAAGAAGTTTTCTTGGGTCAAAGCCCTTTCCTTGTTGGTCTTTTCCAGCTTCGATATATTCTCTTGTTGCCTTAGCAAAAACAATTTGGCATTCTGTATTTACGTTTATCTTAGAAACGCCTAGGCTGATAGCTTTCTTGATTTGATCATTAGGAATACCTGTACCACCATGAAGTACTAGTGGCATTTTAACTGCATCAGAAATTTCTTTTAATCTATCAAAGTTTAGGCCTTGCCAATCATCTGGATATACACCGTGGATATTACCGATGCCTGCTGCTAGGAAGTCAATTCCACAAGCTGCAAGATTTTTACATTCTTCAACATTAGCTAGTTCGCCAGCAGATCTAACACCGTCTTCTTCGCCGCCGATACCACCAACTTCACCTTCTACTGAGATACCTTTTTCATGAGCTAATCTTACGATTTCTCTTGTTTTTTCAAGGTTTTCTTCAATTGGGAAGTGTGAACCATCAAACATTACAGATGTGTATCCTGCTTCGATACAAGCCTTAGCTCCTTCATAAGTACCGTGGTCTAAGTGGATAGCTACTGGAACAGTAATTCCAAGAGCATCATGTAGGTTTTTAACAAGGTTGGCAACAGTTTTGAAACCACCCATATATTTAGCAGCACCTTCACTAGATGAGATTATTACAGCAGTCTTTTTTGCTTCGGCAGCAAGTAGGATTGCCTTTGTCCATTCTAGGTTGTTGGTGTTAAAGTGACCGATTGCATAACCATTTTCATAAGCTAGGTCTAACATTTCTTTTGCATTAACTAACATATTATCTCCTCCGGGCTTTGCCCTATTTATTTCTATATATTATATCATACCTATCTTAGATTAATCTTCCAAATCTTTATAGATATTTTCACAAACGAGTTTTATTACCTCATCAACATCTAGGTTTTGATTTTCCATCTCTGCCCTGGTTGAGTATTCAACAATAGAATCTATAGCATCTTTTCCAACTGTAATCCTATATGGGATACCAATTAGGTCCCTATCATTAAATTTAACACCTGGACGCTCTTTCCTATCATCTAGGAGGACGTCAATTCTTTTTGCCTTCAATTCCTTATAAATCTTTTCTGCTACACTTAATTGAGCTTCGTCATTTGGCTTAATTAATGTAATTATTACTTCAAAAGGTGCAACACTTGTTGGCCAGATTATTCCCTTATCATCATGGTATTGCTCTACAATTGCTGAAATTGACCTAGAAATACCTATACCGTAAGAGCCCATTTCAAAATATTTAGATACACCATTTTGGTCTAAGAAAGTAGCCTCTAAGGCTTTTGAGTATTTGGTGCCAAGTTGGAAAATATTTCCTACTTCAATTCCTCTAGCTGACTTATATACACCAGATCCATCATAGGCCTCATCACCTTCTTTAGCCATTATCAAGTCTTCGGCTATTTCACCTTCAAAATCCCTACCATAATTAGCATTTATATAATGATAACCTGGCTTATTAGCGCCTACAACTAGGTTATTAATCTTTGTAAGTGACTTGTCTATGATTATTCTTGCATCTTCTATACCAATAGGACCTGTGTATCCAGCTGGTGCTTTTGTATGTTTTTCAATGGTTTCATCGTCAGCCATTTCTATCTCATGTTCTGGAACCTTTAGGTAAGAGATAAGCTTTGCCATATTCAATTCCCTATCACCAGGTACAAAGACAAAGACTGGTTGGCCCTGCACAACAAGGTCTATTGCTTTAGCACACCTCTTTGCTTCCGTATTTAGGAAAGAAGATACATCTTCTATAGTCTTTTTATCTGTAGTTTGTACTAATTCAAGGTCTTTTAATTCTTCTTCTAATGGCTTAATAATTGACCTGGCTTTTTCATCTGTATATGCAGAATTGCTATTTTCTGTATAAAGAATTACACCTTCACCACTTTCAGAAAGGGCTATAAATTCGTGTGACTTATGACCACCCATGGCACCTGTGTCACCTTCTACTATTTTGTAATCTAGTTTCATCTTGTCAAAGGCATATTCATAAGCTTCCCACATATTCATGTAGGCTTTTTCAAGTCCTGCTTGGTCTTCATCAAAGGTGTAAGCATCTTTCATAAGGAAGTCTCTTGACCTATTTATTCCAAACCTTGGTCTTTTTTCGTCCCTAAACTTATCAACTATTTGATAAAGGTTTAGAGGTAATTGTTTATAAGAATTAAGTTCGTTCTTGACTAGGTCTACAAAAGATTCTTCGGCTGTTGGACCTAAAGCGTATTCCCTATCGTGCCTATCTTTTAACTTAAACATTTCAGGACCAAAGGTCTCCCATCTAGTTGACTTATCCCAAATAACTCTAGGCTGAAGGATTGAAGTTGCAACTTCAATTGCTCCATAGCTATCCATTGCATCTCTAACAATCGCCTCGATTTTGTTTAAGACTTTTTTGCCTAGGGGCAAGAAAGAGTAAATTCCAGATGCTTGTTGTCTTATAAAAGCGCCTCTAACAAGCAATTTGTGACTAGCTGTTTCTGCATCAACCGGATCTTCTCTTAGGGTTGGCATATAATAGTTCGATAATCTCATTAATTCACACTCCTCATTGAAAGACCAATTCTTTCTTTTTTCTTATCTATTTCTATAATTCTAACACTAACCACTTGAGAATTTGTTAATTCATCATGTGGATTTTTTACAAATTTATCGGATATTTCTGAAACATGGACAAGGCCATCTGTTCCAACTCCAATATCAACAAAGGCACCAAAATCAGTTATATTTCTGACCTTACCTTTGAGGATCATTCCAACCTGTAGGTCATCAATTCCCATTATTTCTTTTTTGGTTAAAACCTCTGGATTATCCTCCCTAGGATCACGTCCAGGCTTTTTAAGCTCTGAAATAATATCCTTTAGGGTTGGAATTCCTACTTCTAGGTCTCTGGCAAGTTTTTCTATATCTATCTTATCTAAGTCCAAGCCTTGGATTTTTTTGGCTATCTTATAGGATTCTGGATGGACTGCAGTATTATCCAAAATTTCTGGCGATGATGGGAACCTTAAAAATCCTGCTGCTAGTTCATATGTTTTTTTGCCAAGTCCCTTCACATCTAAGAGGTCCTTCCTATAAACAATCTTACCGTCTTTGAAGTCTTCTTCTATTCTCTTAGCGAGGTTTTGATTAAGACCAGATACATAGGATAAAAGCTTATAAGATGCATTGTTTATTGCAACACCAACTTCATTTACTGCATCTTCCACAACCTTCGATAGCTCTTCATCAAGTTTTTTCCCATCAAGGTCATGTTGGTACTGGCCAACTCCTATGTGTTTCGGTTCAATTTT
The DNA here is from genome assembly GCF_963510915.1 of uncultured Anaerococcus sp. Taxonomy (GTDB): domain Bacteria; phylum Bacillota; class Clostridia; order Tissierellales; family Peptoniphilaceae; genus Anaerococcus. Next base: position 4,826 of record NZ_CAUPHG010000022.1, read on the forward strand.
TACAAGTTCGGCCATAGGGTCTTGAAGACGCCTTGCCATAGATATTGCGCCCCTAATTGTAACATCAAGATCTGGAAATTCCTCTTCTCCTAGGCTTGAAGCAGAATAAACGCTGGCCCCAGCCTCATTTACAATAGCGTATGAAACGCCTTCTACTTCCTTAATTAATTTATCAACAACAAGTTCTGTTTCCCTAGAAGCTGTAGCATTACCAAGGGCAATAAGACTTACACCATGTTTTTTAATTAAGGCTTTTAAAGTAGCAATGGCTTCTTTTTCTTTCTTGTGGGGCTCGACTGGGTATATTACGGCCTGGTCTAAAAACTTTCCATTTTTATCAACAACTGCCACCTTGCACCCTGTCCTAAAACCGGGGTCAAGACCCATTACAACCTGGCCCTTGATAGGCCTTTGTAAAAGATAAGGTTTTAAATTATTACCGAAAACTCTTATAGACTCATCACTTGCCTCTTCTGTGAGCTTATTTCTAAGTTCTGTCGTAATTGAGGGAAGCATTAATCTTTTATAGGCATCATCTATAGTTAGGTCTACAAGTTCTTTTTGATAGGGATTAAAGTTCCTATCTTGGCTAAAAAGCTTATAAATTAGACTCTTGTTATAAGCATCTGAAAATTCGATTTTAACTGTAAGTATATCTTCTTTTTCTGCCCTATTGATAGCAAGAACTTGGAAAGATTTTAAATCCTTTAATTTTTTCGAAAAATCATGGTAGGATTCATAAAGACTATCTTCTTCTGCCTTTAGGCTTGTAATTAAGGATGCCCTAAGCAAACCATCACGCCTAATAATATTTCTTGCATCAATGTTATTTGAAATATCTTCTGCAAGTATATCAAGAGACCTAGTTAAAGCTTCTTTCTCATCTTCTATCCTTCTTGTAAATACTCTTTAGCAACTTCCAATGCCTCTTCTTCACTGCTTATATCTGTTAGAAGCTTTTTAAGGTAATCATCTAGGCCAAATTCCCTAGCTATATCTGCCCTTGTCTTTCTCCTTGACTTATAAGGAGCATATATATCTTCAAGGATAGTTATAGAGTTACTTGCAAGGATTTCTTCTCTTAACTCATCAGTCAATTGTCCTTTTTCATCAATTAACTTTATTATCTCTTCCTGCCTTTTTTCTATATTACGAAGTCTGCCGAGATTTTTTTCAATTTCTCTAATCTCAACATCAGTAAGGTTGCCTGTAACTTCCTTTCTATACCTAGCAATGAAGGCTACAGTTGAGCCATCATCAAGAAGTTTAATTACATTTTCTATTCTTTCTCCGTTAATATTTAATTCTTTTGATAAAATTTCTATAATTTGCATAAATTCCTTTAATTAAAATGTATAAGCTAAGTCAAAAAAATCTCGCTTAGATCATACAAACTTTACAACTTAATAATTTCCCTTAATAAAATTAATCTTATACTTAGGAAAATTCATTGAAATATCTTTTCCTGAAGGTTTTATTTCCCCATTTTTATCCATATCTAAGATTTGGCTTGGGTCAAAAAATACAAGTTTGAAATTCTCATTGACTTTTGAGACTACTGTTAGTTCAAACTTAAAAATATCTTTTTCAACACCATAAGCAATTAACAAATCAATAAACCTACCATAGTCATAGTCATTATAAGCATCAAAACTTAGGGTGATTTTGTATTCATTATCTTCTATGACGTGGAGCTTAGCTTTTTTACTAATATATGAATGCTCATCACCGTTTTCGAGGTTGGTTAGACTTATCTTTGTGATATTCGGGTTTGACTCCTCAATTAGTTTGATTACATCTTTATCTGTCAAATCTTTTTCAATATTTTTGAGAATTTCCATATCCTTAGCATCTTTGTTTATCTCTGATATTGATATAGAATTGGTTGGTTTTTTCTTTGTATCTTCATTTTCTTTACTGATTTTTTTAAAATCTTCTTCAACGTCGATATTTTTTCTTACAACTCTTCCATAATTTTTACTAGTCTTATCTTGAGGATCATAAAGGTAGGCCTTTATATCATCAAATTCCATGTCATCTTTTATAGGAAGTCCTTCCTTCTCAGTTAAATATAAATATGTCGAATAAAGTGTTCTAAAGGCCATATATAGGAAAGATAGACTCGTAAATAGTGACACTATATTTTTCGGTATAAAATTATTAAAATTAACAAGGTTAATAATTAGCATCAAGAAAAATGGCCTAATACCTGTAAAGGTCATAAAACTTTTAAGACTTGACTTATCCTCATCCTTATTAGCCTCTTTGCTAACTTTAATCAAAATAAGGATAACCCTAATTAAAAAGTTTACAAAACCAAGAACATATAAGCCTGTTATAATCTTATATGCAAGTGGATAAGAATTATAAACATCAAACGGTAGAGACTTTATTGTATAGTCAATAAGAAAGGTATTTGCTAGTAAATATAGGCCAGACTTTCTAAAAGTCCTTGATATAATAAATAACAAAAACATAACCACAAAGGCTACGATTGCAAAACCCAAAAATTGATTTTCTAATATTAAATTGTAAATTTGATTTATTATTATTTCTATGTCCATAATATCTCCATTATAATTATATCAATTTACTTGATTTTCACAATATTTATTTAACTTTTTTCAAAATAAGTATAAATAGTAGCTAAAGTAATATCCTGTAATTCAAAAAGTCAGTAGCATTAAAATTAAAGTCAATCCTGGGAAACTTCATTCATTACCTAGAAAATATAAATTTATGAATATAAAGGGTTGGAAGATAAAAAAAGCACAATTTTATAATGAAACCATAAATAAGAAAAGTAGATTCAAAAATAAAAAGACTCCCGAGGGAGTCTCTGTGTTTATGTAGTATATATTATTCTTGGTCGATTGCTTCTACTGGGCAAACTGCTGCGCAAGAACCACAATCAATACATGCATTTGCGTCTATTTCATATGCTGCATCGCCTTGTGCAATTGCTCCTACTGGGCATTCACCTTCACATGAACCACAAGAAATACAAACATTCTCATCTATTTTATATGCCATAATTTCCTCCTATTGTTATTATAGGATTAGTATACATCTTTATTCATCATTTGTCAACATTTATTATATTTTTATACCTAATTACGACTGATAATGATTATTTATACAAATTGATAATAATTATCACTTACATTTGACTAGGTCACAAGCCTTGTAATATTCCTCGATTTCCTCATCATCTTCTAGCTTAACTCTCACCTTACAAATTTCTTTTACAAAATCATTGGTAAGAACCATTCCAATACCGTCAGCTGTTTCAACCATAGTTCCTGGTTTTGGCATATATTTCTTCGCCTTTAGATAATTATCTTCCTCAAAAGATAAACAACACATTAGTCTACCGCACACACCTGAAATCTTTGCAGGGTCAAGAGTAATTCCTTGGTCTTTGGCCATTTTTATTGATAAGGGAGAAAAATCAGTCATAAATCTTGCACAACAAGACTTCTGACCACAAGTTCCATGAAATCCCTTTAATTTAGCATGATCTCTCACGCCTATTTGCCTAAGTTCTATCCTATTTCTAAATATAGTTGCTAAATCTTTTACAAGAGATCTAAAATCAACTCTTTTGTCAGCGGTAAAATAAAATGTAATTTTGGTCCTATCAAAACTAAATTCGCTATCGACAATCTTCATCTTTAAATTATAAAAATTAGCTTTTTCTTGAGCTATTTTTATAGCTTCTTTAGAATCTACTAGGTTTTGTCTATAAATTTCTAAATCTCTCTCATTTGCTTTTCTGATAACAGGTGAAAGAGGCTTATCAAATTTTTTTTGATCTATATCTATATTGGCCAAGACAATTTCTGCCAATTCTAAACCATTTGAACTTTCAACTATTACCTTATCCTTAAAATTCAAGGTAAAATTATTAGCAGAAAAATAATATATTTTACCTGCTTCTTTAAATCTTATCCCGACTACATCCATTAATTTGCCTGCCTTCTCTGTATATATTTAAAAATATATTTTCAACACTTAACTCAAAATTTATATTATTTCTAAATGACCTGTAAATTAGCTCAAACTTTTCCAACAACTTTTCAAGCCTAGTAAGATTAATACTTGTTAAAGTTTCAATATTATAATCGTAGCTAGTTTTCCCCATCTCGCCTAGATATTTATTATTAATTAAGTCTGCTAAGATTTTTATCAAACCTTCCATTAGACTTGTCTTATCTTCCTTAAAAGAAAGCAAAAATTCTCTTTCTTTATAGTAGGCTGACAAGTCACCAGCAAAAACTTTCGCAAATACTTGAGATAACCTATCAATATCTATATCGAACTTGTTATTTGTTGTATTTAACGATATTATCTGACACCTCGACCTTATGGTAGGCAGTAGCTTACCAATATTATCAACTGTAAAAATAATTAAACTATATGCCTTTAATTCTTCAAGGCTTTTTAACATGGCATTAGCAGCTTCTATCCTCAAATTTTGAGCATTGCTAATTATGTAGACCTTTATCTCATTATTAATCGGTCTTATTACCATATCCTTGATGAGGCTCCTGATTGTTCCTATATCTATAATATCCTTGCTAATAATTTCTATATCAGGGTTTGTTTCCAAATTTGTTCTTATACCATGTGATAAGAAAACTTTTTTTGCGAATTCTTTGGCATATTCTAGGTTATAGGCTAAATCTTCTCCTTCAATTATATAGGCATTAGATAGGCTGTTATTTTTTAGCTGGCTATCTAAAAGGTTCATAATTGTATATATTTTTCAACATCAATTATAAATATGGTTGCTCCACCTACGCTAATTTCTATAGGTACAGTTGAACTTATCAATGAGCTTTCTCCAGTTGGATTGATAATTGTTGTAGTTGTATTTCTCTTCCTGCAATTTTTTTCAATTATAGCAAGGGCTTCTTCGAGTTTTGCTTCTTCTACACCTATTAATAAGGTAGTATTACCTTTCTTCAGAAAACCACCTGTTGTTGAAAGTTTTGTTATTCTGTATCCCTCTTCAGTAAGAGAGTCTATTAAAAAATTAACATCCGCATCTTGTACTATAGCTACTAATAATTTCATCTTAATCCTCCAATAATTGATATATGATATTTATTACATCTTCTGTTAATTCATCTATAGATTTTCTCGCATCAACCTTTTTGATTTCGTCTTTATAAAGATCTGCCATTTTCAAATAACCATCAAAAATAGTTTTATGGAATGAAAAATCCTCATTTTCTAACCTATCTGGCGAAAAATTCGCTCTTTTTCTTTCTAAGGCTGTTTTATAATCTATATTAAAAAATAAAGTAAGGTCAGGTTTTAGTTCTCCTGTAGCAAAATCATTAATAGTTTTTATATTGTCTATGCCAAGCTTCCTGCCCAATCCTTGGTATAGAAGGGATGACATTACAAACCTATCGCAAATAACAATCTTTCCTGACCTAAGATCTGGAAGAATTTTTTCTGCTACAAGCTGAGCTCTTGATGAAGCAAACAATAGTGCTTCAGTCTTGGCATCCATCATGTAGTTTTCATTGTCTATGATTATAGACCTAATCTTTTCAGAAATCTCAGTCCCACCTGGCTCCCTGTAATAGGAGATAGAATAGTCTTTATTTTCTAGTAGCTCTTTAACTTTTTTTATTATTGTGGTTTTGCCGGACCCATCAGGTCCTTCAAAAACTATAAATTTACCTTTCATATGTATATTATACTATATAGTTACATTTTAAGTCTAGCTAATAATTTGAAAGACTTTTTGGCAAATAAAAAAACCATTGTCCTTCTTCTAAGACCAATGGTTTTAAAAATTATTCAGCGTCTTCTTCTTTTTCTTCAGTTTCGCCAACTGTTGGTACGTCTGCTGCATCAGCTACTTCAGCATCTTCATCAATAACTTCTTCTTCAGAAACTTCTTGTAGTGAGCATACTACTTCTTCGCTATCTAGAAGAATAGTTATGTTCTCATTTGCAGAGATATCAAGATCAGCTACAGTCATGTTGTCACCAATTGCCATTTCCTTAACATCAACATCTGCTGTTTGAGGGATGTATTTTGGTAAACATTCAACTTCGATATTTTCAAGGTTTTGTACAAGTACACCATTAACTTCTTTCATATCGTCTCTGTTTACAAGAACAACTGGTACAGTAACTCTAATTGGTTGATTTTGATCGATTGCTTGGAAATCAACGTGTAAGAATTGGTTTTTGTATGGGTGGCTAGCGAATTCCTTTATAAGAACTTCCTTGCCTTCGCCTTCAATATCTAATGTAATAATAGTAGATGTTCCAGCTTGTCTAAGTACTTTTTCAAAATCTCTAGCTGTAAATTGAACATTTACATTTTCTTGATTTTTAGCATAGATAACTCCTGGAATAAGATCATTATTTCTGATTTTTTTAACTTGATTTTTACCAGTAGCTACTCTTTTATCTGCTTGTAAAACTATTTTAGCCATTTTGCCTCCTTATTTATTCATACTTGCTAATTATACCCCATCCATGCCTTATTTACAATATCTCATCCTGTAATTATTCTTATATTTTAATTGATTAAAATTTGTCTTTGTTATAAAATATAAGAAAGACAATAAGGAAAGAATAATTATAAAGGAGATTTATATGCCAAGAAAAGGTAAATTCGGTACAGTTGATATAACAGTTCAAGGAAAGGAATTAAAAGTAGGCGATAAGGCGCCAGATTTTAAGGCTGATAAGATGGATTTAACCCCATATGATTTTTATGCAGAAGAAGGCGATAAGATAAAAATATTATCTGTCGTTCCATCTCTAGATACAGATGTTTGCGAACTTCAGACAAAAATGTTTCAAAAAGCAACTGAATTTTTCTCAGAAAATGTTGTAGTAGTCACAATTTCAAACGACTTGCCTTTTGCCCAACAAAGATTTAAAAAAGTTAAGAAAACTGATAAGATTAAATTCGTATCAGATTATAACTACAGAGATTTTTCAAATAAGTATGGTACTTTGATTGAAGAATTAAAACTTTTGAACCGCTCAGTTTTTGTTGTAGATAGGGACAATACTATTAGATATGTCCAATATCTTGAACAAAATACAGATCTACCAGAATATGAGGAAGCTATAAAGATTGCTAGAGAACTTGATAAATAATATTTACAAGTATTTGCTTACAAGAAAGACGGGAATACAATCATTCCCGTCTTTTTATAATTTTATATTTTTATATATCTTAACTTTCTGCATCTGTTTTAAAAAAAATTTATACCAGTCTTCCAATAGGCTTTAAATCATGAGTCCTTCCAATAAAGTAATGGTTGTAATTGATCCAATCCCGTTTTTACTGCCTAAGTACTTTAGGTCAAGTTTAGAAATTGAATCAAGGTCAATATCACCTAATATCTTTCCATTTTTATAAGTAGTTCCCACATCTACAATAAGTTGACCGTCTACAAAGTAGGTCTTATCATAATTTTCTGCCCTACCAATTGCTGAAATAAAAATATCTGAATTTTTAATAAGTTCCTTTGAATTTTTTGTAAGACTATTAATAATTGTAACACTTGCCCTTTGAGATGCTAAATAAATAGCTAGGGGGCGACCTATAACATTCGTATTATTGGCTATTACAATTCTCTTGCCCTTAAAATCGACATTCTCACTATCCATGAACCTAACTACAGCCCTAGCTGTCGCTGGTAAAGAATTTTTATCGCCATCAAAAACCCTTCCAAGACTTTTGTAGGTAAAGGAATCAAGGTCCTTTAGTTCTACATTTTCCTTTAGTAAGCTTAGGTCTTCCCCCTTAGCAAAAGGAGCTAATATAATAAATCCGTTATCTTTGTCAGATGAATTTATGTAGTCCAAAATTTCCTCTTGACTTTCATCTTGAAATATCTTATCGATATATTCAATTTCAAATTCTTTACATCTTTTGATTATAACTTGTTTATAGTGATTAACCTCTTCTGTCGGATTTTTACTAAGAAGGAGTATTTTATTTTTAAATTTATGGTTTTTTAACCCATCTATTATTTCTTTTCTTAAATTTTTAGTACTTAGTATTTCCATATTTTCCCTAAAAAAAACGCCCTAGCAATAGCCATGGGCGTATTATTTATAAAATTAGAATATTCTTCTAGCACCTACAAAGTCATTTTTGTAAGCTGGATTAAAGATGTTGTCATATCTTACACCATATTGTGGTGTTGATGCATGGACAAAAGTTCCATCTGAGCCTGTCATTATACCAACGTGATCAATTCTTCCGCCACTTGATGTGAAGAATACTAGGTCACCTGCTTGAAGATTGTTTATATCTACAGCATATCCATTGTTAAATTGGGCTTGTGAGCTGTGTGGGATGGTTACTCCAACTTGTCTATAAGCATAAGATGTTAGACCAGAACAGTCAAATCCAACACTTGGATCTGATGCTCCCCAAACATAGGCAGAACCTACAAATTGACTAGCAATATTTGCTGCACCTTGGGCACCTTGGCTTACTGGAGCTTGTTTATTAATCGCCTGTTCTTCTACAACTTGTTCAACTTGTTGAACAGTTTCTTTTACTTCTTGTTTTTGAGCAGCTTTTGCTTCTTCTGCAGCTTTTGCTTCTTCTGCTTTTCTTGCTTCTTCTTGTGCATTTATTTGATCAACTAAATCTTGTGGGTAATAATCAGATAAATAATCAAGACTAACGTATCCTTCATCAGTTACAAACCATGATCCTTCAACATATCCAGCAAGTTTATCTCCAACCTTAACGGTTCTAACTATATTATTAGAATTAGAAGCATCTTTTGATGATCTTATATTTAAAGAAGCTGTATTTACAAATTTATCAGAAAGTACAGGAGCCTCTGGTTGAGCTTGTTGTGCTGCTACAGGTGCTGGTTCTGTATTTTCGTTATATGTAGTAACCTCGTCTATCTTTTTATCGTCATAAACAACTACATCTTCAACTTCTTCTTGATTTTTGCTTTCGATATCTTCATCTAGATTTTTATCATTATAAACAACTACATCAGATATTTCTTTATCATCGTAAACTACAATATCATCTTCCTTTTCTTCATTTTCCTTTTCAGCTTTGATGATTTGTGGTTGTACAAGAGTTTGAGCTGTTTTTTCGATAATTATGTCTTTATTTATCTCTTGGCTAGCTTTTTTAGCATCTCTATCTTTACCAGCGATTTTTGTATTTTTTACATCTTTTGTATAATCAGACTTAACAAAAGAATAAGAAGATTCAACTCCTCTATCTTCTTCACTAATTAATGAATTTGTATGTTTATCATTTTCTAAATTTGTTACAGTAGTAGCATATGCTGTTGCAACAGCTGCCGATGCAGCTATAACCGTTAACGCTGCTCCTATATTTTTTTTACTCATATTAAATTACTCCTCCATAATTGTCATGAAATATATGTCTATCTGTTAATCTTATTTTGAAATCTAAGATAATTCTATAACTTTTTAACAAAAATGTCAATAATTAGTTACAAAAAAATTACACTTAATGGAGATTTTTTAATTATATTTTTGGATATCCTTGTAATTACCCAATATAAATAAAAAATCCACATATTAAATGTAATCTTTAAAACGTGAAATTAGATTTTTGTAACTAATTATGTAGTAAATATGTAAGGAGCAAATCTATAAGCCGTGTTCTGTCGTGGATAATCATCTATCTAGGCTTATTATTGCTAATAAGCTCAAGCGAACTACCATTTTCTGGACTGGGCCGAGCAAGCCTCCTACTGTCCCTTTTGTTCTTGCACCGGATGGGGTTTACATAGCCTGCCTATCACTAGGACAGCTGGTGAGCTCTTACCTCACCATTCCAACCTTACCAAAACTGGCGGTATACTTTCTGTTGCACTTGCCTGAGGATCACTCCTACTTGACGTTATCAAGCATCCTTGCTCTGTGGTGCACGGACTTTCCTCGTTGCTTTCGCACCGCGATTATCTGATTTACTCCCTAGTTAAGATACCCCTTTTTGTTGCAAAAGTAAAATTAAATAAACAACCTAAACCTATCTGTCTTTGAATAAGTATAAACTTCCTCTCCACTTATATCTTCTATTTCCTTAGCTAGCTTATAGATAATATGGTTCTCACTTGCGAAATGACCCACATCAGCAATTATTATTCCCTTATTTGACATATCCATAGCTTCGTGATACTTTACATCTCCTGTTATTATTAAATCACAATCATGGTCTATAGCATCTTGTATAAGAAAAGATCCAGCCCCACCGCATAGTGCAACTTTTCCAATCATTTTATCACAATTTCCATAGACAACTATCCCACTAGCTTCTAGTTTCTCTTTTACATTTTTAAGAATTATATCGGCTGCTTGTTTGTCAATGTATCCGTATCTGCCTAGTCCGACTTCCTTGCCACATTCTAGGCTCTTAACATCTCTTATTCCTAAAATATTGGCAAGATTATCATTTACCCCACCCTCTGCTATATCTAAATTTGTATGGAAGGCAAAGACCGTTATATCATTTTTAATACATCTTCTTAATCTGTTATAGAAACTATCCCTAAAATCAATTGACTTTGTAGGATTAAATAGATATGGATGGTGGGTTATGATTAAATTTGCTTTCTTACCCTCAAGTGCAAGGTCTATTGCTTCTTCTTCTAAATCTAAAGATAAGACTACTCCCTTTAATTCATCATCCGGATTTCCTAGCTGGAGGCCAGAATTATCCCAATCTTCTTGTAAATAAAACGGATATTTTTCTTCTAATTTATTAATTAATTCTCGAATTTGCATCTCTCTTCTACCTTTCTTATAGCTAAGAGTCTATCAGTAATTTTCTTAATCGCCATCTCGTCTTGAGATTTTTCTTTAATTTCTTCTAGAAATCCTTGATTTTTTGACTTATCTATTGCTAGTTTTTCTTTTAATAAGTCGCTCTTATTTTCTATATCAGTTAAACCATAATAAAATTCTTCATAGGATAAGTTTTGACTTTTACCGTAATAAACCTTCAATATATCGTAATACTTCCTTTTTTCATATGATAGAAAATCTTTTTCTATAAAAAATCCCTGGTCATTTAAAAAACGCCTTAGCTCGTAGGTATTCACATTAGATGCAAGTACCATGTAGTCAAGATTTTTCGCAAAGTCTAAACTTCCCTCAATAATTTCTATTATTGTATTGGCTCCCATTCCTGCAATTATTGCCACTTGGCCCTCTTCACTTGTTAATCCCTTAAAACCATCTGTGACCTTTGTTTTAATAATTTTCCTTAGATTATCATCTAACCTATCAACAAGTTTTTGTAGGCTAGGGGCGGATATATCTGTTGCAGTAATATCAGTTGAAATTTTGTTTTTTGCCAAATATAAAGGAACCAATCCATGATCGGTTCCCACATCTATAATTTTTTTATTTGAATCTAAGATATTAATAATATCTAATAATCTTTTCTTATCTTCCATTTATAAAAAATCTTTCAATAATTCACTTTTATTAGGAGATTTTAACTTTCTCAAGGCCTTAGCCTCAATCTGTCTAATCCTCTCCCTAGTTACATCAAATTCTTTACCAACTTCTTCAAGAGTGCGTGGAGTTCCATCGATAAGTCCAAACCTTAATTGGAGAACTCGTTTTTCCCTGGCTCCCAAACATGAAAGAACATCATTTAACTGTTCTCTAAGCATGGTATAGTTTGCAGCTTCCCCTGGGTCTATTGCTGTGTCATCTTCTATAAAATCACCTAAATGGCTGTCTTCTTCCTCACCAATCGGAGTTTCTAAGCTCACAGGTTCTTGAGCAATTTTCCTGATTTCAGATACCTTCTCCACTTCAATTCCCATTATGTCTGCAATTTCTTCGTTAGATGGATCACGTCCTAGGTCTTGAACGAGTTGTCTTTGGATACGAACAAGTTTATTTATGGTTTCAACCATGTGGACAGGTATCCTTATTGTCCTTGCTTGGTCGGCAATAGCACGAGTTATGGCTTGTCTAATCCACCAAGTAGCGTAGGTTGAGAATTTAAAACCCCTATTATAATCATACTTATCAACAGCCTTCATAAGACCCATATTTCCCTCTTGGATAAGGTCTAAGAAACTCATACCTCTACCAACATATTTTTTAGCAATGGATACAACCAGTCTAAGATTGGTTTCAGCAAGTTTTTCCTTGGCTCTTTGAGATTTTAAAATGTCAACTTTAAGCTTTTTTAATTCCGCTTCAGTAAAAGCTTCTTTATTAAGCATCTTCAAAGACATATTTCTCTTATCTATTATATAAAATAAGAAAGCTTCCTCGTCATCTGAAAGTATCTTTTTATTTTTGATAGACTCTGCAAATTCTGATGTTTTTAAGAGATTATCAATAATCATCTGGTCATTAGTCTTAATGGTATCCCTGTTTGCAGCCTTTCTTAATAGGTCATTAAAAGATGAATAAACCATGCTAACCACTTCATCATTTTCTATTATTTTTAACATATGGTCAAAGGAATCAAAAAGGTCACAAAGTATATTTGCATCTTTCCTTGATAGGTCATCATCTTCTATGGAATTTTGCGCTATATTACAAATAATAATCTTAGCATTTAATTGTTCTAATTGTTCCTTATCTAGGTCTTCTTCCATAACTTGCTTAAAAAGAGCCCCCATATTAATTAGGCCATCTAAGTCTTTTATGGTTTCCTCATCTAAGTCCCTATCTTCACGCAAAGAATCATTTGCAGATTCAATAACCCTGGCTAAATCACCAAAAAACACATCACTAGCTAGCTTATTTTTATTTTGTTTATTAAACTTATTTCCATGTATGGATTTATGAGCGATTTCTCCAGCATCCATACGCCTAGCCAAAATAATTTCCTCTGTTGCCGTTAATAAATCTACCTTACCTATTTCTTTAAGGTACATTTTAACTGGGTCATCAAGTTTAATGCCAGCTAGATTATCGACAGTCTTGTCTATCTCTTTTTCTAACTCTTTTTCGTCAATTTCGTCTTCTTGCTCATCTTCTTCGATATCGTCCTCGACTTCTTCCTCTTGATCAAGTTCTGTTTCGGATTTTTCTACAATTTCTATCCCAGAAGCGGTAATCTTGGCAAGAATCATCTTCTGACTTTCCTTATCCATGTCCCTAAAATCATCAAAATTAAAAATTTGACTATAAGTGATCATCCCATCTTGACCTTCACTTATGGATTCAAACTCTTCAATGATTTCATTTAGAAGATCATCTTCGAGCAATTTACTATCATCGCTGTTCATTATCTCTCCCCTTACTATTTATAGGCCTCTTTTTAAGATTTTTTCTCATTTGAAGCCTTTCATATAGGTTTATCTTATCTTTTAACTCACTAACTAGTATAGGATTTTTATCATCCATAACATAGTCCAGCATATATCTATAGTCCCCATCATTCTTATCGAACTTACTTACTTCCTTATTTATCAAGAAATCTCTAAAATTAAGGGCTTTTGGACTTATCAAATACTTATCAAAATAATCAGAGTTATTCTCATAATCTTCTAACTGATTAAAGATAAGTCTTAATATTTCTAATTCATGAGCGTTAATATCTGTCTTTTTTTCTTCAACCACAATTTTAGGCTCAGAAAAACTTTCTTTATTAACTTCATCTTTATGATGCTTGTTATTATACTTTGAAATAGCGCCTTTTAAAGTTTGCTTTTCAATATCAAACAAGGATGAAACTTTATTAATAAAAATTTCCCTAGTTAAATCTTGCTTTATTGAGGCAAGAAATTCAATGAATAAATTTAATTTTTCATACTTCTCATTATCACCTGCTTCAGAATATCCTTTTAAAATCTGATCATAGGTATAGTTATATTCATCAAGCGCCTCATCCATCTTCTTTTCAAAAGCTTCTTTTCCATATTTTTTTACATACTCATCTGGGTCAAGACCCTCTCCAAGTTGAATAATATTTACCCCAATTTCAGCTTCTCTAAATATTTCTATAGCTCTTTTTGTAGCTTTTATACCAGCTGCATCAGAGTCATAGCAAATGTATATATTATCTGCGTATCTTTTGCAAAGCTTAGCCTGCTCTACAGTAAGTGCAGTACCAAGACTCGCAACTGCTAAATCTATACCCTTATTATTTAAAGCAATAACATCCATATAACCTTCAACAAGGATTAAATCTCTTTTATTTTGCTTTTTAAAAATATTTAGCCCATAGAGGTTAAATCTTTTCTTGAAAACTTCTGATTCTGGAGAATTTAGATATTTTGGCATAGTCTTGTCTATAGCCCTGCCCCCAAAACCTATAATCCTACCATAAGTATCAATTATAGGAAAAATCACCCTATTTCTGTACTTATCGTAGTAATTTCCATTTTTAGATTTAGCTATTAACCCAAGCTCAAGTAGATCATCTTCGTTTATATTTTTTGACTTTGCATATTTTAAAAGATCATCCCAACCGTCCTTGGCGAAGCCCAACATAAAGGTGTTTACAATATTGCTCCTAAGTCCTCTTTTTAAAAGGTAATCCTGGGGTGCCTTTGTTGTTAAGAGGTTCTTATAAAAATACATCATAATATCTTTATTTATTTCATAAAGCTTTGTTCTTTTTTCGTTCTCAACTGGATTTCCATCGAAAACCAAATTAATACCTGCTTTATGAGCTAAATATTTCAAACCTTCTGGATAAGAAAGTCCTTCTTTTTGCATTATAAAAGAAACAACGTCACCCCCTGCTCCGCACCCGAAACAGTGGAACAATTGTTTCTTCCTATCTACTGTAAAAGATGGGGTCTTCTCATTATGAAATGGGCACAAGCCTTTATAAGACGAACCCGCCTTTTTAAGGTCAACATACTCACCAATTATATCTACTATGTCAGAATTTTCTTTTATTTGGTTTATCAATTCATCTGATATCAATCTCATCTTCTCACCTATTAGAATTATACTGTTCTTGTCCTTATAATCAATTGACAATTACTCTAAAATATGTTAAAGTAAAAATTTATCCTGTTTGCAAAATATAATTTATTTATTTTAATATATTTTTCCTAAATTTGTTTAAAAATATTGCTTATTTTCTTAAAATTTCATTTAATTTATAGTATAATAGATACATAAATATATACGACAGACAGACGAGTTTAGTAAATTGACAGAGGATTAAGATGGAAAAAAATAACGATCAAATTTTAGAAGAAGAGAATAGTCTAAATCATTTAGATGTAAAAATCTTAGATGCTCAGAAGAATGTATATGATAGAAAAATTTCTAGTAGAATTCAATTTCATCCATTTACTTATTTTTATTACCTAGCAGAGGGATTTGGCAAGCTTTCCATAGAAAGCGATTCTATAGAAGTAAATGCTGGAGATCTTGTAATCATAAATTCTAATATTGGCCATACCATATACCTTGATGAGAGTATAAATAGTGTTAAATATCTAGGGTTTGGTATAGAATCTATTTCTGTTGCAGGCTTTGAGAATAATGAAGCAACTAATATAAATTACTTTCATATAGACAATAGGGACAAAACCCTTAAATTCGAAGAGTATTTTGAAGATATCTTTAATGAATATGATGGCAATGATATTTTTTCCAAGTCCCTAGCTAACGCTATAGCTTCAACCCTTGTAATTAATCTTTTAAGAAAATATAGAAATTCTATTACAGTAAAACACGATAAAAAAGTTAATAGACAAATAGACTATATAAAGTCTTACATAGATTCAAATTACAACGAAGATATAAAACTTGAGGATTTATCTTCTATGGCCTACATGAATAAGTTTCACCTTATTTCAGAATTCAAGCAATCATACAGGATAACTCCTATTGAATATTTGATATTAAAAAGAGTTGAAGCTTCCAAAAACTTTTTGATTTCTACAAACCATACTATGGAAGAGATTTCTGCCCTTGTTGGTTTTAACTCCCAATCCTACTTTAACCAAGTTTTCAAAAAGAAAGTAGGCTTAACACCATCCCAATTTAGAAGAAAACACAGATTATAATTTTGCCACCTAGAAATCTAGGTGGTTTTTTTGCATAAAAAAATAGGGTTTCCCCTATTCTTAATAATCAACCCCTTCTGTATAAGTAGAGTTTGAATTCCATATTAAATATTCTTTTTGACCTGAATCATAAATTGCATCAATTTGATCCTGAACAGCATCTGCATCATAATCCATCCAATTTCCATCACCTAACCAAGAAGCAGTGAAATCCTGAATCCATGGTCGAGACAAAGGCTTGTAATCAAGTTGGCTAAAAATACTTTGCTCTTCTTCTAAGTATCTTTTAACAAGCTCATAAGGTTCAAGGTCAGGTTTTTCTATGTCAAAAGCATAAGCACCCCAGTGAGATGGATATATCATTGAACACATAATATCAGCTTCATTAGATATTTCAGAAAAATCTTGTCCTATACCACTAGCTCCACCTTCATAAAGAGCATAACCAAATACATCTACAGATATGGGCACACCATAGGCAGCCAAAGACTCTCTTGCTTTTCTCACAAATCCAGTTATAGCTGCTTCCCTCTTATCCCCTTCTTCCATTTGCTTATGTTCAAACTCTCCTCTAGAATATGAAAAGTTATCACCAAAGTTTTCAAAACCTTCGGCAAACCTTACATAGTCGTATTGGATTTCATCAAAGCCAGCCTCAGCCGCAAGCTCTCCTATTTCTATATTATAGTCTTGAACTTCCTTTAAAAATGGATTCACAAATACTTCTCCAAGGTCATTAACCCAAAGGCTTCCATCATCCATGGTAAAACCCCATTCCGGGTGAAGTTTTGTTATTACTGAATCCTTAAAAGTTGTTATTTTTCCAATAACATAGATGCCCCTAGAATGGAGATCATCAATAAGACTCCTAGCATCAGTTAACTTAATATTTGCGTACTTAATGTCTTCATTATCTGTTTCAAAATTTAGAGTTACATTTCCCTTAACATCTTTAACATCTATCACTACTGCGTTAAGATTGGAATTTTCTATTAGTCCAACTATCCTTGCATAAACATCTGGGTCGTTTATTAAGTCTGAGTTGAAATATAAGCCTTTTACACCATCTTTTGGATAATACTTACTTTTTTTATCTTTTAAAGATAGAAGCCTTGATGTATCATAATCCATACTATAATCATCAGGTGTAACTCCTATTTCATATGGCTCCCCAATTTTATTTTTCTTTATTTTTTTCTTTTTTGATATTTTCTTTTCGATGTTTTCACTAGTTGAAATAGCTTCTTTTAGCTCATCATCTTTCGTTTGTTTATTGTTTTTTGCACAAGCTGTAAAAATCAATACCATTATAAGGAATAGACTTAGAAAAGTTTTTTTCTTAAACATAGGTTCTCCTAAAGAAAAAAAGCGAGCCAGGCCCGCTTTTTTATTTATTGTTTAAATTATCGGTGATTTCTCCTCTCGAAGAAGCTTTGCTCCTTCTCGGAAAGTTTCTGAACCAGGCCTTGCCTCGTCTCAGAAATAACGGATGTTATCCATTATCACAAAAATATTAGACTATTTTACGATTTTAGAAACAACTCCTGATGCTACTGTTCTACCAC
>NZ_CAUPHG010000023.1:0-21682 GCF_963510915.1 uncultured Anaerococcus sp.
GAACAATGCTTGCGCCTAATAAAATTATTATAGATAGCAACCTTTTATAATTGCTATTTCTCTCCCAAAGATAGGAAAAATTCCCGCTAAGAGAAACCCAGCAACAAATCCTCCAAGATGGCCATAAATTCCAACACCAGGTGCAAGAAGAGAATAAATTACATTTATCACTACAACAGAGATAAAGCTCGCACCGAAGCTCCTAATGATTTCATCATTCCTGTAGGTTGTCATCATCCCTATGGCAAGACCTAGCATGCCGTAGAGGCTGGTTGAAGCGCCAGCAGACACAGCATAAGGATTGCCAAAAGCAAAAGATAAAAGATTGCCAAAAACTCCTGCTACTAGGTAAATTATCAAAAAGTTCACAGATCCAAACATTCTTTCAAAAATCGGACCCAAACTATAGAAAAAATACATATTAAAGAGAATATGGAAAAAACCAATGTGAATAAAAGACGCTGTAAAAAGTCTCCACCATTCACCATTTGCCACTAGGATTTTGGAATTTGCTCCAAACCTTATTAAATTGTCAATACTTTCACTGCCTCCACTTAAAGTCATCAGGATAAAAACAATTATATTAATAATCATAAGACCCGATGTCACCTTAGCCTGGCTAAGTCTTTCTAAATTTATATTCATAAGTCTACTATACCCCTAATTTTTCCCTCGCTAAAATAGTCTTATCAAGACTTTTAGCAAGACTTGCAATCTGCTTATGGATATCCTTTCTATAATAGAAATCTTTTAGCTTGTAGGTATATATTTGGTCGAAGTCTCCCATATTTTTAATCTTTGTTCCATCCTTATCTTGAAGGAAAATAATCTTGATATCTTTTTTGTATCTTTTGGCAAGGCTTGCCACATTTATAGAGGCCGCCCCATTAAATTGGTCTACATTTTCTCCAAGAATTAAAAAATCCTTATCCTTTATCAAATCTTTAAAATCTACAGTCTCCAAGATGAAATCCATAGACTTTGAAATTTTAGCCCTAAAAAACATATAAAGAGCCCAAGCTACACCGCCGCCAGATCCCATGGCAGGCATATCAACGGGGCCTGTGCCCAGGCTATCTTCGATTACTTTTTTAAAGTGTTTGCACCCCTTAAAAAGCCTAGCTGTATCATAATCGCTAGCTCCTTTTCTATAGACCCTGTCTTCAAGGAAGGAATTTTCTCCGAAAAGAGTTTGGTTGGTAGAAGTAGCAATCTTAATCTCAATTCCTCTGAGCCTCTCATCGAGATCATCTATATCAATCCTAAAAACCTTCTCCATATTTTCGGCAATGGGATTTAGATCATTGTCTTTTTCGTCAAAAAACCTCACTCCAAGAGCATATAGCATACCCATGCCAAGGTCATTAGTGGCGGTGTCTCCAATACCAATATAAAAAGACCTAGCCCCATTATTAAGACCATCTATAATCATCTCCCCAAAACCAAGGGAAGAAGACTCCATTACCTTTAATTCTTCCTTATAAAGCAGCCTTATACCAGAAGACTCTGCCATCTCCATCACTGCCAAGTCATCTTTTAGAATATATCTAGCTGTAATAACATCATTTAGAGGGTTATGGACATTTACATACTTATACTCGCCCTTGATAAGGGACTGCATGGCTTCAACCGTTCCTTCACCCCCATCCAAAAAAGGCATAACCTCAACGTCAGTTGAAAGATTTGTTTTAAAAATATTACCAATCTCAACTGAATTTTCAAATGTTTTTATAGAATCAATTCCTACTAAAGTTTTCATAACAACTCCAATCTCTAGTATTTATACCCGAATTTATAAAAAATATTGATAACAATTTAACAAAATAAAGAAATTTACACAAAAAGCTTTACAGAAAGGCTATTTCTTGCTATACTAAATAGGAAAGTTGGTAAAAACGGCAATTAACCCGATTTTTACAACTTGCGCTGTTTAACTCAGGGATAAAATCCCACCATTAGAGACCATTAGAAAACTAATGGTCTTTTTTCTTTTAGAATCACCGAAAAATCAGGAATAGTCTTCCTATTCCTGGCAAATATTTTACTTTTTATTTACTTAAAAAATTTTGTCATGATCCATAGTTTTCCCATATCTTAGGTTGAATTAAAATCTAACTGTTAATCATCTCATTTAAAATTACCCTGTCAGTTTCTATCATTCCTTGTTTAGCTATATTTCCAATAGTCTCTATCATTTTATCGACATCATCTTTGACTATTCCATCTTTGTTTTTGAAGGTGTTTCCTGTTTTTGCTTGGATATATGCCATATTTGCAACCTTTAAACTAGAAGCAATCTTGCCAGCACAAGATTCCTTAGCACCATCACATAAAAGTCCAGAATTAATAGCAAGTGCATTTATAATAGTATTTTTAATTACTTCCTTTTTTTCTTTTTTAATAAAGGCTATCCCTGCTATAGCGCAAGCCCCTGCAGAAACAACCCCACAGTAGGCAGATAACTCTCCAATGCCATCTTTTATATAAATAGCGAGTAAATTTGCAAATATTAGACCCCTGTAGAGTTCATCTTTCTTGCAATTATTGTCCTTACAATATGATATTATTGGAACCGATATGGTTATCCCTTGGTTGCCTGAACCAGAATTTATTACAACTGGCTTTTCGCAACCTGACATGCGTGCATCTGAGCCAGCTGCCGCATAAGCTATGTATCTTTCTATTGGCTTATCTTCAGATTCACTTAATAAAATCTGACCGATACAAGCACCCCATTTATTTTCTATGCCTTCTTTAGATATGGAATAATTATAGGTGATTTCTTTATCTAAAATCCCGATTATGCTAGAATAGTCGCCCATCATTGCGAAATCATAAATCTTATCAAAATCTAGGTCTTTAAGTTTATCCTCATTATTATTTTCACATCTTTTATCTAACAAGACCCTGTTGTTAAGTCTCTCATAAACTATATTTGTATGATAACCACTTATGATCACCTCTGAGTTTGCCCCATCTCCTTCCATTAATACATCAATATAAAGACCAACCTTGTCATAATCTAATTCCACACCTATAAGACCATTTTTAATTAGTTCATCCATATACTCTAGCTTAGACTTATCAACGGTAGAAATCACTTCCAATTTCTTTGTGTAATCTCCTAAAAAAGCTCCCACAGCCAAAGATATTTCAATTCCTTTTCTCCCGTCAGTTCCTGGAACCTTAACACTATTGGCGTTTTTAATAATATTTCCTGATAATTTTGCATGTATTTTTTTAGGATTTTCTCCCAAAATATATTTTGCCCTACTAGCCGCATAGGCTAGAGCAACTGGTTCAGTGCATCCAAAGGCTGTAGCCATCTTTTCTCTTAAAATTTCACAAAAATCCATACTAGGCCTCATCTTTCTGCAAATACCAAAAAGGTAGTGGTCTCAATCTGATAAAACGATTTCACAATTACTCCAATAAGTATACCTTTAATCTTGCTCAACCATAAGTACATAAGCTCATAGAAAAACTCACATTTATAATTATTCTAAAATTTCTTCTTTATTTGGTCGTTTTTTAATATTATACCGTATATATTCATCCACAAAAACAACGTTCGTATATATTTGTTTTTCTTTTCTTGTCTTATTAATTAGAATAAGTATTAAAAATAACTACTGATCGTGTATAAGGTTTGGAGTAAGTTTTATAATTTTTGCCCTTTACTAACCTAAGTTCCCAATTATTTTTGCCAAAATCTTTTTATTTGGTAAAGTCTTAATAGTATTAATCGTTAAATTTCAGGAGGTCACTTTGTTAAAAAACAAAAAAAATGCAATTATCTTTTCCATCCTTGCCATGCTTCTGTGGGGATCAGCTATCCCTACTATAAAAACAACCTACATTGAATTAGCAGTAAATCCCGCTGATACTGGGGCGAAAATCCTGATTGCAGGACTTAGGTTTTTCTTGGCGGGGATAATTACTTTCATATATTTAGGTCTTTTTAATAAGGAAGATATAAAAAAATCTGATATCAACTGGAAATTTATTATTTTTATAGGTATTGTTCAGACCTTTAGCCAATATATTTTCTATTATATAGGTCTATCCCATATTGCGGGTGTAAAGTCTTCTATAATACAAGCTTCTAACTCCTTTATAGTAGTTATATTTTCTCTATTTCTACTCCCTGGGGATAAGATAAATAAAAATATGATCATAGCCCTTATCCTTGGAACACTAGGTATAATTGTTACAAACTTGGGCAAGGCTGGTGGAGAAAGTGGTTTTAAGCTCACTGGCGATGGCTTTATAATTATTTCAACAACTATTAACGCCCTCTGCACAGTTTTAATTCGCAAGTATGGTCATAAGGAAAATTCATATTTCCTAATGGCCATGCAATTTATTATCGGATCGACTTTGATGATAATAACAGGCCTTATCCTAAGAGATGGAAATCTTCACTTTAACCTCAAGGCTATTATTTTATTACTTTACGCCGCCTTCATTTCGGCAACTGCCTTTACTATTTGGACACTTGTGCTTAAATACCATTCTGCTGGAGAGTTTGGAATTTACAAACTTTTTGTGCCGCTTTTTGGCTCTATCCTTTCTGTCCTAACCCTTGGTGAAGCTTTTACTACTAACCTCGCAATCGGAATGGTTTTAGTCTTATCAGGTTCTCTGATTTTAAATTTGAATAAGGCCTCTTAGACTAAAATAATACAGTGATTTCAAGACCTTGCTCTGATATTATAAACTTAATTTTATAATAAATAAATTTTTTGCATAAAAAAGGATGTGAATTTTCACATCCTTTTATTGTTTTATTTCTCATCAGCCGCATTTTGTCCTGCTATTCTACCGAATACAACTGTATCTACTATAGCGTTTCCACCAACTCTGTTGGAACCATGGATGCCTCCAGTTACTTCCCCGGCAGCATAAAGACCTTTTATAACATTGCCATCTTTATTTAGTACGTGGCAGTCTTTATCAATTCTCAATCCTCCCATTGTATGGTGTAGGGATGGAACTCTAGGCACACCTACAAATGGGCCTTTTTCAAATTTAATTGTTAGGTTCTCACGGCCAAATTCATCTTTTTTATCATCAACCGCTTTATTGTATTGGTCTATGGTTTCTTTTAAGTTCTCATAAGGTACATTCATCTTTTCAGCAAATTCCTCTAGGGTATCACCCTTAACCCATCCGAATTCACCTTTTTCTAATACTGTTTTGAAATCTTTGCCTTCTATGGTTTTTTCTGTATCAAAATCAAGTGCATCTGATGAATGTATTAGCCACATTTCTCCATCAGTTTGATCAAATATTGCCTTACAGATTACATCTCTCCTACCATCTTCTCTGACAAATCTCTTACCTTCTTTATTTACAAATAAGGTTTTTTCTGCACCTAAATCTACAAGTCCAGTTATTTGACCTTTCTTTGGTATTCCTAAGTATAAAAATTGCATTAGACCCATGTCTACTAGGTCAGCTCCAACTTCCTTGCCCATGGTGATACCATCACCTCTTATAGAATCAAGGTTTGTAGATATAGTATTTTCATCTAAGTTTGGCCATTTTTCTGCATCTTTGTATTCTACAACCATTTCTGCATTTTTAGCAAAACCACCAGTAGAAATTATGACCGCCTTGTTTGCCTTTATTTTTAATTCTGATCCATCATGGTTTTCACAAACTACTCCGCTTACCTTATCGCCATCCATCAAAATCTTTTTAGCTGTTGTTTCTGTTAAAAGTTTATAATTTTCTTTGCCATTTAGGTTTTCTTCGTAAGCTTCTATCAGTCCTGTTCCATTAGGTTTTACAGCTTGGTGGGTTCTTGGATAGAGGGAGCCAGCTCCTTGAATTATCTTATCTTCAAACTTAGTTCCAAGTTTCTTTAACCATACAAGACCATCATAAGCATTGTCTGTCATGGTTTTTACTAATTCTGGGTTTGCTACTTCATCCCCTGCTTCGAATGTTTGCTTAAAGAATAATTCATTTGAATCTTCTATGCCTTGAGCTTTTTGATTTTCTGGATCTGGTGCATTATATATACCACCAGATAGGATAGTATTTCCACCTACATATCCATTTTTCTCAACAACTATTACTGATGAGCCCTTTTCTACAGCTTCAACAGCAGCAGCTAGACCAGCACCACCGCCACCTAGGATTACTACATCAGCGTCAAGTTCGCTTGGGTATTCTCTGTCCTCCTTATATTCTGCTTTGAACTTATCATCCATTTTGGCTTCTTTTAAAGCATTGGTAACTGCGAGCATAAGCCCCTTTGATGAAGCTGTAGCTCCTGTAACAGAATCAACATTTACAGATTGACCCTTTTTAATCCTATCTGCAACTATTGGCATGGCTACCTTTCCTACGCCAGCTGATTCTAGGTTGTCAAGAATTTCTATGTTTTCTATCTTTCCATCCTTTAAGTCCACAGCTACTTTTATATCTCCGCCATAGCCTGGACCAGTAGCTTCGAACTTTCCATCAGTTTTTTCGCCCTCTTTTTTGCCTTCATTTTCAGGCTTTGCTTCCTTCTTATCAGCTTCGTCTGCTTTTTCTTCTTGTGCTTTTTCTTCAGCAGGCTTTTCTTCTGATTTTTGGCAAGCTGTAAAACTAGACAGTCCTAAAAGCAAAGCTAATGCTAATGAAATCCTTTTCTTGTTAGTCATACGTTACTCCTTTCGTAATGCTTCTTAGACCTTTAGAATACCATGTTTTATAGAAAAACAAACAATTATCAATATCTTGCAAACCATGTATTTACTTAAAAGTGTAAAACTTTATTCCGAAACTATATTTAAAACTTTGTTTTGTTTGAAGCTTTTTTTCTAAAATTTTTAGAATACATATTTTTTAAAAATTTCTTACTTAGGATCGGAAGCAAAACTTGACTATTGTATTTAGAATGATTATAATTATTATTACAGAGCTAACAATTCTGAAATATTATTTTAAGGAGTATATTATGGCTTTAATAGGAAAAACATTACCAGAATTTAAACTTGATGCTTACAATCCAGCTAAAGAAGAATTTGTAACAGTAACTAACGAGGACTTAAAGGGTTCTTATACCGTTCTTATTTTCTATCCAGCTGATTTTACTTTTGTATGTCCAACTGAGCTTGAAGATATGCAAGAGTCTTACGATGAATTAAAGGCTCTTGGTGCTGAGGTTTATTCAGTTTCTGTGGATACTCATTTTGTTCACAAGGCTTGGCACGATAATTCTGAAGCTATTAGCAAAATTAAGTACACAATGATTGGCGATTCTAATAAAGAGCTTACTAGAGAACTTGGTCTTCTAGATGATTCAGGCAAGGCTCATAGGGCAACTCTTGTAATCGACCCAGAAAATGTTATTCAAACTGTAGAAATCAACGCTGATGGTATAGGCAGAAAAGCTAATGTAAATATAAACAAGGTTAAGGCTGCTAAATATGTTGCAAGCCACCCAGGTGAAGCTTGTCCAGCTAAGTGGGAAAGCGAAGCTGACGCAACTCTTACACCAGGACTTGACCTAGTAGGTAAAATCTAATATGTTAGATCAAAATCTAAAAAACCAGTTAGCCCAATATTTTGGCCTCTTAAAAACAGAAGTCACTATTGGGCTTTCTGCTCATGATGATGAAAATTCAAAAAAAGTTAGGGAATTTGTAGAAGAAGTTGTGGCACTTTCTGATAAGGTTAAACTTGTCGAAAAAGAATTGACATATTTTCCTTCTTTTGAAATCAAAGGCGCTTTTGATCATGGAAAGATTGTTTTTGCTGGTCTTCCTCTTGGTCACGAATTCGCTTCCTTCGCCCTAGCTATGCTCCAAGCAGGAGGAGTTGCTCCAAAGATTGACGATTCTGACAAAAAAAGAATCGAATCTTTAAGTGCAGCAGACTTTGAAACCATTGTTTCTCTTTCCTGCCACAATTGTCCAGATGTAGTCCAAGCTTTAAATATAATGGCAATTTTAAATCCAACTATCAACCACACAATGATTGAGGGTGGTATGTTCCAAGACCTAGCGGAATCAAGAGACGTTCTTGCTGTTCCTGCTATATTTAAGGACGGGGAATTTTTCGAAGGCGGCAAGCAATCACTAGCAAGCTTATTAGACAAACTTGGAACTAAGGTTGATAAGGGAGAATTTGATAATAAGGGAATTTTTGATACCCTAATTATAGGTGGCGGTCCAGCAGCTGCAACAGCTGCAATTTATGCTGCTAGAAAAGGAATCAAAACAGGCCTTGTAGCTAGCGAATTTGGTGGTCAAGTCAACGAGACCCTCTCAATAGAAAATATTCCTGGTTTTAAATACACAGAGGGACCTGATTTTATGGTTCAAATGAAAGAGCAAGTTACAGGTCTTGATGTAGACCTAATGACCGGAGTCCTTGCCGATGGGATAAAATCTGTAGACGGTAAGGTAGAAGTAAACCTTGATAACGGAGCTAAACTTTTTAGCAAGACCGCAATAATCGCAACTGGTGCAAGGTGGAGACTAATCGGCATCCCTGGTGAAACTGAGTTTAGAAACAAGGGAGTTGCCTATTGTACCCACTGTGACGGCCCACTCTTTAAGGGTAAAAATGTCGCTGTAATAGGTGGTGGAAACTCTGGCATAGAGGCAGCTATTGACCTAGCTGGTATTGTTAAACACGTTACCGTCCTAGAATTTTTGCCAGAATTAAAGGCTGATGAGATTTTACAGAAGAAATTGAAATCACTCGATAATGTGACAGTAATAACCAATGCCCAAACCACAGGTCTTTACGGCGAAGGCAGGGTTGAAAGACTCGAATATACAGACAGGATTAGTGGAGAAGACCACAAGCTTGATATATCAGGTTGCTTTATCCAAGTCGGCCTAATTCCAAATACTGATTGGATGGGAGATTCAGGTATAGAAAAAAATAAAATGGGAGAAATCATCACAAATAATGATGGATCTACCAACATCGAAAGAATCTACGCCGCAGGTGATGCCACAGATAGCAAATTCAAACAAATCGTAATCGCCGCAGGATCTGGAGCCACAGCAGCTCTCGGAGCTTATAATTACCTCATGGTAAGTGAATAAAAAATAAAATCGTCCTTAGGGGCGATTTTTTTTATTTTCTCCTTGACTGTATAGCTACTATAGGCTATATGATATTTCCAAAATCTTCAGGAGGTAAAAATGAATAAGTCATTTGCAATAGAAGCAAAAGCTTTTTATAGCAAAAGTTTTGACCAAGTTAAATTTATAAATAAGGGGATTTTTCTAATAAACGAAGATGGTTTTATAGAAGAACTTTATGAAAAATCTAATGCTTCTTATGATGAAATAAGACAAAACCTATTAGAAGAGGGCAAACTTAGGGTTTTAGCTGATGATGAATACATATTGCCAGGTTTTATAGACCTTCACAACCACGCTCCTCAGTGGCCACAAGCTGGCACCGCCCTAGATAGTCCACTAGAAGTTTGGCTTGGCAAATACACCTTCCCACTTGAAAGCAAGTATAAAGACTTAGAATTTGCTAACATGGTATATAGAGATTTGGTAAAAGAAACTCTCAAGTTCGGTACAACAACTGCCATGTATTTTTCAAGCGTTGATAGGGCTCCATCAAGACTTCTCGCCCAAATCTGTGGAACTCTTGGTCAAAGGGGTCTTGTTGGCAAGGTTGTAATGGATGATCCTAATGCCAACCCTGATTATTGCAGGGACAAGTCAGCCAAAGATGCTATTGAAGAATCAAGACTCTTTATAGATGAGGTTTTAGCCATAAAAGATGCCTACAAGCAAAAAGTATATCCGGTCATCACACCTAGGTTTATACCTTCTTGCTCAGATGAGGCCCTAGAAGGCCTGGGAGAGCTAGCTAAAACCTATAAAGATATCCATATCCAAAGCCATGTCAGCGAAAGCGACTGGGAGCATGGTTATGCTATAGAAAGATACGGAATCCACGATGCCAAGGCCCTGGATAAGTTTGGCCTTATAAACGAAAGAACTATCCTAGCCCACGCTTGCCACCTATCAGAAGAAGATATGAAGCTTTTGGCAGAAAGAGGCGCAAGTATTGCCCACAGTCCGATTTCAAATGCTTATTTTGCAAATGCAGTCCTACCTATCAAAACTTGCCAGGAAATGGGACTAAATGTAGGTCTTGCTACCGATATTTCTGGTGGTTATAGCCCTAGCATGTATACAGCCATAAGACAAGCTGTCATCTCATCTAGGATGCTAAACGACGGAGTCAATCCAGCCCTAGCTAGTGATAAAAGAGGCAGAAAAGACTCGTCAATAACTCTAAATAGAGCCTTTTACCTAGCGACAGCAGGAGGTGGCGAGGCCCTAAAACTACCTATAGGAAAACTTGAAAAAGGCTATGCCTTTGATATACAAATTCTAAAAATAGATGAGGCAATTCCACACTTTTATGAGGAGCTCTCTGATATAGATATCCTCCATAAATTATTACTTTTATCAGAATCTTCAAACATAAAAGAAGTCTACGTCCAAGGAGAGAGGGTTAAATAGATGGAAAATAATATGCAAAATCCCAACGAGAAAAAAATAGAAGAAAAAATCCCTACTGGCAAGGCCCTAGTCCTTGCCCTCCAGCATACTTTAGTTATGAATGCTTATGTTGTGCCTTTAATCATAGCATCAATTTTAATTTTTGACGACGCCCAAAAGGTGAACATAATCCAATCAACCTTTTTGGTATCAGGAATAACAACCCTAATTCAAGCCCTTGTTTTTATGAAATATCCCCTTGTCTACGGTGCAAGTTTTGTGCCTGTTGGCGGGATTATCGGAATTTATATGATAAATGGTGGCAATATCGATTCTTGGGCCTATGTGGTTGGCGCTTGTCTAATAGGTGCCTTTGTCCAAGTTATGATAGGATTATCAAAGCAATTTAACAAAATCCTCCAGTCCTTGATATCTCCAGTTGTTGGAGCAAGTATAGTTTTAAATATCGGCCTATCCCTCATACCCCTAGCTCTAAATTCGCAAATTTTTGTAGAAAATGAAGCTAGCTTGGGAGAAAATATTATAATTGCTCTTATAACAATGATTGCCATGATGGTTTTTTCTATTCTTGGTGAAAAAAATAATAAGGTAGGTTCTATTTCTAGGATAGGATCGGGTATTTTTGCTCTTTTATGTGGGTTTCTAGTCTATTTATCTTATGGTTATGGCAACTTCGAACCAGTCAAAAACGCTAGTTTTTTTGCAAGGCCTGCCCTACCTTTCCTAGACTTTTCTATAAAATTTGACCTAGCATCTGTCTTTACTATGATTATTTTATACTTTGTAATAATGACAGAGACTGTTGGATCATGGCTAGCTACAAGCTCTACTACCCAAACAGAACTCACAGAGGAAAGGGTCAATAAGGGTGTAACAGGGCTTGGAATTGCCAATATAATATCTTCACTTTTTGGGGTAAGCCCAATGACAGCCTACTCTTCAAATGTGGGAGTCCTTGCCCTATCCAAAGTCTTTAGCAGGCACATAATGACCTTTGTTGGCACCATCCTTATCCTAATAGGTTTTTCAGGCAAATTGTCAGCCATCATCACCGTAATCCCATCAGCTGCTATTGGCGGAGTATTTTTGGTAACAAGCGGTATCATTGCCCTAGCAGGAATTGGAATGCTTAAAACCATAAATCTTGATAGCAAGGGCCAATATATTTTGATTATATCAATGTCTTTTGCCCTAGGATTAAACCTAGTCCCAGAAGACTTTATAAAAAACCTACCTGTTATAATCCAATATATCCTAGGATCATCTATAGCAAGCTCTGCCCTAGTAGCTATCATCTTAAATAAAATTATTCCTGATAGGAAAATCTCATAATATTATTATAATAAAATTTCTAAACTCTCACTTTTATGGCAAATGCGGGAGTTTTCTTGCTTAAAACTACGATAAAAATTAGTATGATAATAGTGGAGGTTGTGATGAAATATTTATCCGTAAGTGAATTTGCCAATATGTTTAATGTCAGCAGGCAAACTCTGATTTATTATGACAAAATAGACTTATTTAAACCCTGTGAGGTTGATCCAAAGACCGGCTATAGAAAGTACACCTACAATCAATTTTCTCAATTTTCTTTTATAAAATTTCTTAGGAGCCTAGGATTTTCTATAGAAAAAATCAAGGACCTTTTAAGCCATGATAACCTAAACACCCTAAAAGAAGAACTGAATTTCCAGGCAGATATTATCCTTAAAGAACAAGAGAGATTATCAGAAATTATACAAACTATAGATAGAAAGTTGGATTTTGTTGATGAAAAACTAAAAATCAGCAAAAATATAGACTACGATTTTATTTCTAGCCCACCTATGATATATTATTCCCTTGGCTATGAAGAGAATATCTACAACTCTTCCCTATTTTTCAACTATCCAACCCTAGTTTTTTATAATTACAAAAAAGAAAATAGCTCCTACGATAAAGTTTTTGGGGCCCTAGTTGGCTTTAATTATGTCAAAGAAAAATACGAAGACTTTATAAAATATTTAGATAAATACAAGGCCCTAAGATTTTTTTACGAAGGTCCTTATGCCGATATACCAAGGGTTGTGGAAGAGGCTAAGAAAAATTTCCCAGATAAGAATTTCTCCAAAGATTTTATCTGCATAAATATTTTAGATCCCTTCCTAGAAAATATGGTAGATAGGTATTTGACAGAAATCCATATCCCTATTTGTAGTTAAATGCATATAGTTGCTATATAGTCGCTCATATTTTTTATTTGCTTTATATCTTTATTAACCATCTTACTATATAAATAATAAATTAAAATCGTCCTCCGGGGCGATTTTTTTTATCTTTAAGGGACAATTTTCTCTTATATCCTTGTGAATCTGCCAGTTTTTAATCTCTTAGGAAAATCATTAGACGAGTCTCATTTTTAAAGGTATAGTAAGAAAAATAATTGAATAGAGTGTTGCAAAAGCAAAGATTTTGCTTTAAGTGTGGATTGTTTCTATTAATAACAAAGAAAAGAGGAGATTAACATGAAAATTATAGGCGACGGCTTAACTTTTGATGACTTGCTTCTAGTACCAGGTCCATCAGAGGTTTTACCAAATCAAGTAGATGTCAAAACTAACTTAACCAAGAAAATCAAGCTTAATATTCCACTAATGTCAGCATCTATGGATACTGTCACAGAATATGAAATGGCAATTGCAATGGCCAGACAAGGCGGCATCGGTATTATCCACAAGAATATGTCCATAGAAGAGCAAGCTGCCCAAGTTGATAGGGTAAAAAGAAGCGAGCATGGAATTATAACCGATCCTTTCTATTTGCACCCATACAACAACCTTGGCGATGCCCTTGATATCATGGCTCATTACAGGATTTCAGGTGTGCCAATTGTTGATGATAAGATGTATTTAAAGGGAATTTTAACCAACAGGGACGTGAGATTCCAAGACGACGAAAGCGTCCTAATCGACGATATCATGACCAAGGATAATTTAATTTTAGGTCACGAGGGTATTTCCATGGAAGATGCTATCAAAAAAATGGAATCTGGTAAGGTTGAAAAACTCCCAATCGTTGATAATGAAGGCAAGCTCAAGGGCCTTATCACTATCAAAGATATAGAAAAAACCAGGCAATATCCAGATTCAGCAAGAGATGACAAGGACAGACTCCTAGTTGGTGCTGGTGTTGGTATTACAGCTGATATGATGGAAAGGGTTGACGCCCTTGTTGGCGCAAAAGTTGACGTAATTGCCCTTGATACTGCCCACGGCCATTCCAAAGGCGTAATGGAAGCTGTTAAGAAAATCAAGGCCAAATACCCAGACCTCCAAGTAATTGCCGGCAACATTGCAACAGGCGAAGCCGCTAGAGATTTAATTGAGGCTGGCGTTGACTGTGTTAAAGTCGGTATTGGTCCTGGATCAATTTGTACAACCAGGGTTGTAACAGGTGTTGGTGTCCCACAAATTTCAGCCATAGTTGATTGCGTTGAAGTTGCCAAAGAATACGGCATACCAGTAATAGCAGATGGTGGTATCAAATATTCCGGTGATATAACCAAGGCCCTAGCCTGTGGTGCAAATGTGATAATGGCAGGATCTCTCTTTGCAGGTACTGAAGAAAGTCCAGGCGAAACAATCATGTTTGAGGGCAAACAATTCAAGGAATACCGTGGCATGGGATCTCTCGCAAGCATGAAATCAGGTTCATCTGATAGGTATTTCCAAAATGACACCAAAAAATTTGTCCCAGAAGGCGTTGAAGGCCGTGTAGCTTACAAGGGTCTTGTAGGTGATGTTGTCTACCAACTCCTAGGCGGACTAAGATCCGGTATGGGCTATGTAGGAGCAGCCAACCTCAAGGAACTTTACGAAAAATCAAAATTTGTAAAAATCTCCCCTGCCTCCCTAGTAGAAAACCACCCACACGATATTCAAATAACAAGAGAATCTCCAAACTATACAAAAAAATAGGGATTGTAAAGGTGACTGGCAAGTTCAAAGCCAGTCACTTTTTGTAAATTTTTGTATTCCTTCTTCTAATTTCTCCCTTAATTTGAATTTTCAAAATAAATTTGAAATCTTAAAATTTTGATTTTCTAATTATCATTTTTAATATTTATTTGTTTATATTTTTATATAATTTTATCAGTCTGTATTGAATCATATTTCCTGGAAAGATCATGTATTTATCAACATAAACACCTATTAAATTTTAATTTTTATCAATTGATAATTTATTATTAATTCTTGATAATGCAAATCATTCTTGACATTGTTGTTAATAGGTGTTATCATTATCATGACTAGTTGATCGATTAACAATTTTAAAATTACATTATGAGGTGAAATTTATGAAATTTAATAAAAAATATACTATAACAGCCCTACTCTCCCTAGGTCTTATCCTAGCTGCTTGTCAAAAAGATGCGGCTGATACAAAGACAAAAGAAGATACAAAGGCTGAAACAAAGGTGGAAGAACAAGCTAAGGATGAAAAACCTGCTAAAGATGAAAAGCCAGCTGACGAAGCTGATAAGGCAAGTATAGCTGATTGGGAAGGCGAATGGAATAATATGGGTGGTTACCTAGAAAAACCTGAAATCCAAGGCGCTTTCAAAACTCTTGCAGAAAAAGAAAATACTGACGAAGCTGCTGCCAAAGAAGCTTATTTAAAGAAAAGAAAATGTGACTTTGGTGGACTTGAAATCGCTGGTGACCATGTTAAATTCCTAAAAGAATTCCCAGACGCTAAGGGCGAAGTTATTGGCGAAGCTGATTATACCTATAAAGAAAAAATAGAAGTAGAACACGGTGGCCACAAGCTTGAATGGGATGTTTTTGAAGCAAAAAACGAAGATGCTCCTTATAAAGTTCTTTTAATGATGCCTATCCATGGTGAAGAAAGTTTAACCCACTTCCACATGAGATATGGTGATGATAAGGATAGCCTACTAAAGGAAGAAGGATGGTACCCAACCTTTGTAAAACCATCTTCAACTGACCAACAAATTATAGATGAAATTACTGAATAAGATTTTCTCCCTTGGCCAAGTATTTCTTGGTCAAAAAAATGGGAGAAGAAAATTTCTTACAGTTTTTTCTATCTTCGTTCTTATTTTGGCGAGTGGGTGTTCAAAGAAGTCTAAGGAATCTGGAAATAAACCCCTAATTTATACTTCATTTTACCCAGTCCATGATCTTGTCCAAATGATTGGCGGAGACACTGTCAATGTAGAAAGTTTCATGCCTGTAGACAAGATGCCCCACGAATGGGAACCTTCTGCTAAGGATATGAAAAAACTCGCTTCTTGCGACCTCTTGGTTGTAAATGGGGCCAACATGGAACCTTGGTTAGATACCGTAAAGGAAAACTTGCCAGACCTTGATATCCTAAAGCTTTCCGATTCTGTAGACCTTATTACCTATAAGGGTGCAGCTGCTATCGGTGATTTTCAATACCTAGCAAGGCTTGATATAAAGGCTGGCAAAAATAAGATTGACTTTGGCCACACCCACGAAGACATGATGAGGGTTGCCTTTATCAAAGATGAGGGCCTTGACCAAAAAGACTTGGTCAAAAAAGCCAAGGAAGTCATGAGCCAAAAAGGCGAGCTAGTCCATCAAAAATCTACCAACAAAGTAGAAGAAGGCAAGGTTTACGGTATTGAAATGGGCCACGAATCCGGCGAGGTGTTTTTTGATTTCCCTGAAGATGGCAAGTGGATATTTATATCCGATAGGGTTAGTGAGGACTTGCTCCCTTATAATTTTGTAGACACTAAGGGTAATTTCCTTAAAGATGAGGGAAAAGAAGTCTCTCTTATGGAAGGCTCTTCATCAGGTTTTGACAAAATTACCTATGACCCTCACTCTTGGATTTCCATAGTAAATGCCAAGAAATACCTAAATGCCATCCAGGAAAAACTAATAGAAAAATATCCAAAAAACGAAAAAACTTATAGAAAAAATAAACTAAAATATGTAGACCAACTGACAGATATAGACGCAGAATACAAAGAAAAATTCTCCAAGCTAGATAAGTCCAGGAAAAATTTCCTTACTTTACACTATGCTTACGCCTATCTGGCTAGGGACTTTGACCTTACCCAGTACCCTCTCCAAGGGCTTACAAGTCTTGAAAGCCCTAGTTTAAAGACAATTAAAAAGGCTATAGATTTTTCGGAATATAACCATATTTCAACAGTCTTTTACGAATATGGTCAAAACCCAAAACAGGCCAAATCCTTA
The DNA here is from genome assembly GCF_963510915.1 of uncultured Anaerococcus sp. Lineage (GTDB taxonomy): Bacteria > Bacillota > Clostridia > Tissierellales > Peptoniphilaceae > Anaerococcus. The sequence continues at coordinate 16,742 of NZ_CAUPHG010000023.1, forward strand.
GCTGAAGAGATAGGTGGCGACATTTCTCCTCTTGCCTCTATGGAATATTTGACCAAAGAGCAAAAGGATAAGGACCAATCTTACATTGATCTAATGAGAATGAATCTTGAAAATCTCTACAAGTCTATGGTCGAGGAGAAAAAATGAAAGCAATTGAAATAAAAGATTTGACCTTTGCCTATAATAAAATCCCCGTCATAAAATCTTGTGATTTTGACCTAGAAATGGGAGATTTGGCCCTCATCCTCGGTGGAAACGGCAGTGGCAAGTCAACTTTAATAAAATTAATGTTGGGTGAATTAAAAAAAGATTCAGGTTCTATAAAAATCTTAGGCAGGAATATCGAAGATTACAAGTCCTATAAGGACATCGGTTATGTTCCCCAAATAAATATAGTAAACAAAATATCCTTTCCTATAACCTGCCTAGAGCTTGTATCTTTGAACCTTTATGAGGATTTTGGCATTATTAAAATTCCTAAAAAAATCCACTACCAAAAGGCAAGGGATATCCTTATAAAAATGGGCATGGAAGAATACATCAATACTCCAGTCAATGAATTGTCTGGCGGTCTTGCCCAGAGGGCAATGATTGCCAAGTCTATGATTAACAACCCTCAAATTCTTATCCTTGACGAACCTACAGCAGGTGTCGATAAGGAAAGCAAGGCAAATTTCTTTGAAACCATAGATATACTTTCCGAGAAATTTTCTATAACAATTGTCATGGTCACCCACGAACTTAAAGAAATGGAGAGTCTCGACCTAAATATGCAAAAATATGAGATGGTAGAAGGGAGGCTAGTCAGATGTTAGAATTTGCCTTTATGAGAAAAGCTCTTTTTCTGGGCTTTCTCCTTTCAATCATGATTCCAATTATTGGTATTGTAATGGTTAATAGAAAAACCTCCATGATAGGAGATGCCCTCTCCCATACAGCTCTTGCTGGTGTTGGTATGGGACTAATTCTTGGTTTTGATCCCCTTGTTGGATCTGCCATAATTTGCGTCCTTGCAGCCTTTCTAATAGAATTAATAAGAAAAAAGTTTCCCCAATATGGGGATATGGCTACAGCGGTAATAATGTCAACAGGCCTTGGTATAGCAGCCATCCTCTCAGACTTCGCTCCTGGTGGAAACTCCTTTGAATCCTATCTTTTTGGATCAATTTCATCAGTAACTACTGCTGATATAATAAATACCTCTATAGTATTTATTTTAGTTATCATCCTTTCTGTTAGTAGGTATTCAGCCCTCTTAGCTATAGCTATAGATCCTAATACTGCAAGACTTTCTGGAGTTAAGGTAGAAAAACTTGACGCTATCTTTACCCTCCTTGCAGCCATAACTATAGCCTTATCAGTTAAAATAATCGGAGCCTTGATGGTTACAAGCCTCATTGTGCTTCCAGTGGCAACAGCCCTTATAGTAGCCAAATCATACAAACAAACCTTTTTCATAACTACTATCCTTGGCGTGATTTATATGATGGTAGGAATCGTTGTTTCTTACCATTTCGACATTAAACCAGGTGGCTCTATTGTAGTAAATGCCCTTATCGGCATGGCTGTATTCGCCATTTACAAAAAATTTGTAAAAAAATAAGCTAAAGCCTTGGATTCCCTCCAAATTTTTCCAAGACTTAGCTTTTCCTTTAAAACTGAGTTATAAACCCTTAAAATATTTAATTAAAAAAAGCAGCTAGGAAAAATCCCTATCAAGGAGATTTGATTCCTAGCTGTTTTTTTATTGATATTAGTTTTTATCCTTCGTATTCGCCAAGCTCTTCCTTGTATTTTTTTATTAGTTCAGGCTCTGTTATATCTTTAGCCATCACATCTATGGCTATTTTTCCCTTATTCAGCATAATTATCCTGTCAGAATATTTTACAACGTCTCTTAGGTTATGGGAAATTAAAAGAGTGGTGATTTTTTCTGTATCGATTAAACTTCTTGTCTTATCCATGATATTACGGCTGGTTTTAGGATCAAGGGCAGCTGTGTGCTCGTCTAGGAGCAAAAGTTTTGGCCTCTTAGCGGTTGCCATAAGAAGCGAAAGGGATTGCCTTTGACCGCCTGAAAGAAGTCCAGTTTTGGTATGGAGTTTTTTTTCAAGGCCTAGATTCAAGGATTTAAGTCTTTCTATAATTTCTTTTTCATCAGCGTTTTTCTTTAGGTTTTTTAGGGTGAATTTTTTGCCTTTTTTTAGAGCAAGGGCCATGTTTTCGTAAATATCTAGGTTGGTTGCGACCCCATCTTTTGGGTCTTGGTTTACCTTGCCTATATAAGCAGCTCTTTTTTCTTCAGAAAGATCTGTAACATCTTCTCCATCAATTAAAATCGCACCACCATCAATTTTTAGGGCACCAGATATTATATTCATCAAAGTCGACTTGCCACAGCCGTTTGGGCCTATAATAGTTGTCGCTACTCCTTCTTCAATCTTTAGAGAAAAATTATCGAAAATTGTCACTTCTTCATCAGTGCCAAGGTTAAAGCTTTTGCATATATTTTTAATTTCCAACATTTTTTACCAACTTTCTGTGTTTAGCACCTACGAGATAATTGTTGTAAGCTATAAATATTATAACTATAAGGGCGGTAATTAACTTTAGGTCGTTTGGATTTAGACCTAGGTAAATAGCAATTCCTGATATTATCCTATAAATAATTGCTCCTATTATGGCTTTTGTGGTATCTCTAAGCCTTGATGAATTTTTGCCCAAAGTATCTCCAATGATAATTGATGCTATCCCTGTGACTATCATGGCAGTTCCCATTCCTATATCGGCAAAACCTTGATAATTTGCCATAAGTCCCCCAGATAATCCTATCATGGCGTTTGATATTATTAGACCAAGGGCAACATAAGTATCCGGGTCCTTACCAAGGGCCTTGACAAGCTTCCTGTTATTGCCAGTTACTTTTAAAAGATAACCTTGTTCACTTCTTAAAAAGTGATCTAGGATAAGTTTTAAAATAATCACCAAGCTTAAAAGAACAGCCCATTTTGGAAGGTCTCCAAATATTGATGGATATTGGGCTATAGGTATATTGCTAGCCCCACCAATTCTTAGATTTAAAGAATATAGGATGGTGAGGGTTAGGATGCCTGTAAGAAGAGGTTGGACTTTCACTTTTTTATAGAAGATATAGGTTAAAAATCCTGCAAGTCCTCCACCCAGACTTGATAAGATAAGGCCCAAGTAAGGGTTTAGTCCTTTAGCTATGATTATAGCTGTAAGGAAGGCTCCCATGGGATAAGAACCTTCAAGGGATAGGTCGTAATATTCTAATATTTTGTAAGATAGCATATATCCCATAGCCAGTATGCCAAAGATTAATCCAATCTCTATTGATGTGGCTAAGGATCCTAATAATCCACTCATTTTTATTCTCTCTTATTTTTCTACATATTCTGCATCTTTAAGGACTTCATTATTTAAGTCAAGTCCTAAGATTCCCGCTGTATTTTTATTAACCAAGGTTTTTAAAGACTCGGCATTCTGGTATGGTAAATCTTTTATTTCCTTCTTATCCCTTAGGATTGCAAGGGCCATTTCTCCAACCTTTTTGCCACATTCCTTGTAATTAACCCCTTCTGAAATGAGGGCGCCATTTTCTACAGACCCTTCATCGCAAGCTATTGATGGGATTTTGTCCTTGTTTAGATTTTCTGATAGGACTGGCATAGCATTTACAACCACATTATCTGTAACTGTAAACATAGCATCTATTTTGCCTTTTAAAGACGAAATTGCTTGGGGAATATCATTTATAGATGAAACACCTTGTTTTTCAAGATTAAGTCCTCTTTGGCTTAGCGCTTTTTCCAAAGCCTCAATTTGGACTACTGAGTTTTGTTCATTTGTATTATAAATTGTTCCAAAAGTCTTTGTTTCTGGATATAATTTTAAAAAGTCATCTATTAATTTTCCAGACTCCACATAATCGCTCACACCTGTTATATTTGCTCCCACCTTGGTATTTTCATCTACAAGACCTGCCCCAACTGGGTCTGTAACTGCTGAAAATAGGATTGGTAGGTCAGTAATAGCATTGGCCACACCCTGAGCTGCTTGTGTACCTATGGTGTAGATTAGGTCTGCCTTTTTATTTTTTAAATCTGATGCAAATTGAGGAATGAGGGCTAAGTCGCCATTGGCTCTGTGATCAACAAGCTCATAGTCAAGTCCTGCTTCATCAAGCTTTTCTATAAAGCCTTCTCTAGCAGCATCTAGGGATGGGTGATCGGCTATTTGGACAATGCCTATGGTTAATTTTTTTCCACCTTTATCTTCGCTCTTTGGTTTTTCATTTGTTTTTCCCCCACAAGACGCAAGTAAGATTGCTCCTAAGGCCATCGCTGTAATTTTTTTCACTAAGTTTTTCATATTCTTCTCCTAATTTTTATTTGATAGAGGTACTCTTTTATTATTTCCAATAAAAAAACCCGTCCATATAGGACGAGTGTAAATTCGTGGTACCACCTAATTTTATAATCTAAAAGATTACCTTAACAGGAGTCTATCAACTCCTTGCTTCTGATAACGGTAGCTTCCGTAATAGCTTACTCTTTTCGGCTATTCTGCCTACAGAGGGAATAAGTTTTAATCCTTACTAGACTTGCACCAACCGTCTTTTCTCTAAGGTAATTCATTCAAACTGTCTTTCTGTAATCACATTTTTATTTAGTATAATAATACAACTCAATTTATAATATGTCAAGGAATAATTCAGAAACAAATTTTAAATAGTAATATAAGTCCCATAAGCCTTCATTTTTACACGAAAAAGGTGACCCACCTCTCGGTTTGCCACCTTCAAAAAATTTATAGCCTGTAATTATTCATATTTTGTCCAGCTATAGCAACTGTTGACATATTATGGATTAGGGATGAATTTGTATTTGATAAAAGTCCCAAAACTCCTAGGATAATTAG
>NZ_CAUPHG010000024.1:0-20662 GCF_963510915.1 uncultured Anaerococcus sp.
CTTGACATCTAATTTGCCAAAAATTTTTAAATTATAAAAGGAGGATACTATTTTTGTTATAACAAAAAAATAAATTTTGGGTATAAATATCATAGAAAATATAGATAGGAAGGCTAAAAATGACTAAGAAAATAGCGATTCAAGATACTTATGGGGATAGATTTCAATATTGTTGGGGTTGTGGTCCAAAAAACGAAGAAGGCTTACATTTAAAATCTTATCCAAGTGAAGACGGGAAAGAAGTTATAACAAAGGTTAGACCTGGCAAGGCCTTTACAGGTGGAGTACCAAATAATTTGTTCGGCGGTATGATTGCCATGATTTTTGACTGCCATGGAACAGCAAGTGCCGCATTTTTCAAACACAAAGCTAAGGGACTTGATCTTTCTGAAGATACTATTATTGAGAGATTCATCACAGCCCACCTAGAAGTGGATTTCAAAAAACCAACCCCTATGGATGAGGAAGTAGAAGTTGTTGCAAGTCTTGAAGAACTAGGCGAGAGGAAGGCTATTGTAAATATGGTTTTAACCTGTAAGGGAGAAATTAGAGCCAAGGCTAAAATGGTGGCTGTAGTTGTTAAAGATAATATGTAAGTAATATGAAATTTGAAAAATGTTGTTCAAATAGGAAGACAGAAAAATATCAGATATACCATATGCCAAGGCCAAAAGACTGGGATAAGGATGTTATTTACGCCATCCAGATGCTTTTATGGTATATACCAAATATTGATTCAGTTCAGTCCTTTAGCGATGATCTTATTAGGAGCAAAGCTTTTGAAAATTTAACCTTTGATTATATACTAGATTGCCTTGGAATGAGCGAAAAGGATGTTTTATTCATTAAGCCGGGTGGGGAAATTTTTGATGAATATTGGGATTATTACCAGGGAGAAATTTGTACTTCATGTCAAAAAATAATTATAGTAAGGCAAAAAAATAAGACTAAGACCGAAGATTTACTAAGGTGCATTAGAAACTCAGTTGCTCACGGTGACTTTACCGTGGTTGGTGATATGTTTGTTGGCTTTAACAAACATAAGGGTGAGAAAAAGGCCATAATTAAGATAAGACCTAAAAACTTAATTCGTGCCTTAAGCAATATTTCAATTCAAAGTGAGTACAACAAATCTAGATTAATCGATGCAATCCTTAGGAAAAATGGCTTTAAAACCCAGGTTGAGCCTAAAATTGTCGATAAGGAAACTAAGAAATTCTATTACTTAGATATACTAGCTGAAAAAAATGGGCTAAAATATATAGTCGAGATTAAGGATATTAGCTATAGGACTTATTTAAGTCTTAGTGAATTTGAGAGAATCTTAGCAAGTATAGAAAATTATAGGAAGGCCCTAAACGATAAGTCTACAAAGCTTGTCATAGTAATAGATGAAGCAAGACTTACCAAGGAATGTTGGGAAATTGCAGAAAGTATTCACGACTTAATTGTCCTTGACCTAAATAAACTAATGAACTTGCCAGAAACAGTTATGGAGATATTTTCTTGAAAGATAAGGTAATTAGAATCAGATTAGAAGGTAATGTTGCAGAAAAAGCTAGCTTTGTAAAAAAAGTCCTAGATGATTTGCCGAATTGGTTTGAATTTGAGGAAGCAAAAGTAAATTATGCTGAAAAATCTAAAATTTATGACACCTATATAATAAGTGAAAATAATTATGATATTGGCTTTTTGATAGTAAAAGAGACCTCAAAGGATGCAATAGAAATTTATTGTTTGGGTATTTTAAATGAATCTAGATCTAAGGGATATGGGAGACTCTTAGTAGATGAGGTTTTAAACTTATATAGAAAAAGTCATAGCTTTGCTCAAGTTAAAACTCTTGATGAGGGTTTGGATAAGTATTATGATCAGACTATTGGATTTTACAAGTCTTTAGGATTTTTAAAATTAGAAACTATAAAAGAAATATGGGGCGATGATAATCCTTGTATGATAATGGTAAAAAGTCTTTAAACATTAAGATGTTTGAAGACTTTATTTTTTTGGAAAAATCTTGCATGGATTTTTAAATTGTGGTACTATAAATGTAACATAAATAGTACTATAAATGTAACAAAATATAAGGAGTCTTTATGATAAGTTTTGCAATAGTTGCTTATTTTATCCTATTAGTCACAATGTTTTTTGTCGAAGTACCAAATTATTTACCGATTATAATAGGCTTAGGAGTATTTTTATATATTTCTTTTTATTATTTTAAAAATGAAGGAGGCAAAGTACAAAAATACTACACTATGAAGACGTTTTTATTAAGTTCTTTAGTGTCAATAATAATTATTTTAGTCTTGGGAGCTATCCAATCCAAAACTCTTGGCTATGACCCAACTGGTGTTATAGATTATAAAGTGTTTAAGTTATATGTAACTTTGTGTATTCTTGTTGTATACACCTTAATTGCTAGGATAAAATATGTTATAGATTTATAAGTAAGAAAGGTAGTGGCTTTAGCTTGGATGTAGTTATAGAAAATAGGATTAGAGAATTTAGGAAGGAAATGGGGCTTTCTCAAAATGCCTTGGCAAAAATGGTAGGGCTTAAACGTAGGTCAATTATGGCTTATGAAAGCAATACAATTAGTCCAACCTTGGAAACTGCCTATAAAATTTGCAAGGTTTTTGATAAGGATATTAAGGAAGTATTTATTTTTAAATAGGAGAAATTATGGGATTATTATTTAACACAAGCGAAGATATGGATAAAAAAGTAAGGGAAAAATTTGGAGATGATAAATCATATCTAATTGTTTTTAAACACAACAGTCCTGCTAAGGATATTAGCAAATGGTTTTTAATCGGCGGTCTTTACTATACAATGGATTCATCAAGGACCTTCATTTTATACTTTGACCCTAAAGGAGTCTATGAATCAGAGATTTCAAATACAGATAAAAAAGATTTTCTCTTTATGGCATGGAATGAGATAGAAGATTTTGAACTGGTAGAGGGAAATAAAAAAATACTTAAAATCAACCACCTAGGCAAACTCTACCAATACGAAGTAGAGCTTAATGGTAGGCTATTTAAAAACAATTATAAGAACCTGACCGAACTTATAGAAAATAATTGGAATAGGATTGATTAATATAGTTTGAATAAGGTATGAAAATAATGGAAGTTAACAAATACAATTCGAGAGACATTTCCGATAGCTTATACCTAGTAAAATACTTTCCAGCTTATAAAATTACCCTTTCTTGGTATAAAGATAAGGAAACTGTAAAAATGGTAGATAATGCCGACATACCTTACGACCTAGACCAGCTAAAAAGAATGTATGATTATTTAAACAAAAATGGAGATTTATTTTATATAGGTTACAAAAATGAGCTGGTAGGAGACTGTGCAATTTTTGATGATAATATGGTCGCTATTGTAGTCTCAAAAGAATATAGGGGAAGGAAAATTGGTAGCAAGGTTCTAGAGGAATTGATATCCTACGCAAGAGAAAAAGCCTTGCCATACCTAAAGGCAGAAATTTATGACTTTAACCAAGTTTCATAAAACTTATTTAAAAGTCATGGTTTTGTAAAAATAGGTAAAGAAATCTATAAATTAGATTTAAGAAAATAAAAACAAAAAATCGTCCGTAGACATTTTAGCATAAATTTTGAGCTAAAAACCTTGGACGATTTTTTATATTGCTTTAATTTTCCTTGCTTTCTTTTAGACTAAATTCTAATAAGACTGGGTTGTGGTCGCTGTTTACGAAGCCTAGGGCTTGGCCTTTTACAGATTTTACTTCTACATTGTCTGATACTAAGAATCCGTCTATAATACACTCATAAGAGTCATTTGGGTCGTATGGTTTGTGATTTAGCCTTGATGAGTTCGTAGATCCATCAAAGACCGGTTTAATCTTATCTGTTAGATAGTCATATGGGAATGGTGATGGGTTCCAGATGCCTTCTGGGACGTCTGCTACATAGTCTTTTCTCAATTCTTGGTTAAAGTCACCACCTACAATTAAATAATTTCCCTTATTGTATTCTTCTGTCATGAAGGCGATAATTTGCTTTGTTTGTGCAAGCCTTCCATTTGATCCAGTTTCGTAAGCATCGAGATGGATATTTACCAAGACTAGGTATTTATCAGAGTTTTCTATAGGAAGGTAGGAGGCATTGAATCCTCTTTTTAGATTTGCAAGTCTTACTGGCCACTTATGTGGAACTGGTTGTTGGTACCTGTAGGAAGAATCTATAGCAAATTTAGAATTGGTGTATATTCCTGAATTTACCTTGCCCATTGGTGGGATAGGGAAGGGTACAAAATTCACCTTGTAGTTGTAAGCAAAGGTTGATGCTCCATAAAGCTCTTTGTCAAAATAATTAACCTCATTTATGTGATATGTCCTACTTGAATCAGCGTCTACTTCTTGAAGTAAGAGAAGATCTGGGTCAACACTTTTAATTTCTTTTGCTATACCAGCAAGGGCGTTTTCTACATGATCTTTGGAAATAGGATTTACCATTTTACCTCCATCCATAAAAAAGTCTGTATCCTTATCAAGTCCGCCATAGCCAATATTCCAGCTAAGAGCCTTATAGGTTTTATCAGTGCAAATCTTTTCTTGGGCAGAACCAGATATTGCAACTTCTTCCACATCTTTTGGCTTGTATTCTGTTGCCATTAAATATCCTAGTAGGCATAAAAAGGCAATTATCAATAAGAGTATTAAATAACCTAAAATTTTCATAACTTTTTTCATAAATACCTCACATTCTTATGATAAGGATATCATTAATAGAGACTAAAGTAAATAGTTTTATAATATTTTTAGAGTAGTAAAATATTTATATAAAGGGGAGATGATATGAAAAAAATATTGTGGGATATAGATGGGACACTTTTAAATTTTGATCTGGCGGAAACTGCTGCTATTAATAGGTGTTTTGAAATATATAAGTTAGAAAAACCAACCGATGAAATGTTAAATACATATAAAAATATAAACACCAAATATTGGGAAAGACTTGAACGAAACGAAGTTACTAGGGATGAAGTTTTGCTGGGTAGATTTAGGGATTTTTTTGATTTATATGGAATTGATGGCAAAAATGTTAAGGATTTTAATCACAACTACCAGATGGAGCTTGGAAAAACCTATGTTTTTAATCCTTACGGCAAGGAAATTGTAAAAAAGCTTGTTGGTAAATATGATCAATATGCAGTCACAAATGGATCTCTTACAGCACAGAGAGGCAAGCTTGAGGGTTCAGAATTGAATAAAATTTTCAAGCAATCTTTTATATCAGAGCTAATTGGCTTTGAAAAACCTGATAGAAAATTTTTTGATTTTGTTTTTGAAAAGATTGGGTCCTACCAACTTGATGATTATGTAATAATAGGTGATTCTCTTACATCAGATATGCTTGGTGGAGTAAATGCAAAAATTAAAACTATTTGGTTCAACCCAGATAAAAAAGAAAATCATTTGAATCTGCCTATCGATATAGAAATAAGTTCCTTAGGTGATGTTGAGAGGGTACTTATAAAAATTTTTGAATGATTGCAGAAAACTTGCAAAAAATGTATAGTAATTGAGAGTTTTTTTATAAATTTTTATATAAAAATTTTTTGTTTTAGTATGAGTCTTAAAAAATAAGGAGGAGAAATGGATAAGGCGTCGCCCTATCGAAGGCATAAGAAAATAAGAAACTAGTATAGTGGCGGATTTCTATTTGCCATTATAGAAAAAATATTTTATTATATTTTGAAAATTAGGAGAAATTAATGGCAGAAAGAAATTATAACGTTGATAATCTAAAACAACTCCAAAGTGAAATCAACAAAATGAACCCTGTTGATATTGCTGATAAGCTAGAGATATTGCCTGATAAATCTGTGGCAATTTGGATTAAGCTATTAAACAAGGATCTTTTAGCAGATACCTTTACTGAATTGAGAGCTGAAAATAAAGATAGGGTATTAAAAATTCTATCTGAAGAAAATATAAAGGACCTAGTTAAGGAACTTGATGAAGACGAACTTGTAGATACCTTACAGGAGCTGCCTGCAAATATGGTTAAAAAGCTGATGACTAGCCATATCGATAGCTCAAGAAGAGAAATCATAAACGAGCTGTTAGGTTATCCTGAAGAATCTGTTGGTTCTATAATGACAGTAAACTTCCTATCAGTTAAGTCAAGCGAGACACCAGCAGAAGCTATGAAAAAAGTAATGGAAAGTGACCTAGATGCGGAAAAGCTAGAACAAATTTGGGTCACTGACGATTCGCTAGTATTAACAGGTTTTGTATTTATAGCAGACCTTATTAGAAATAAGAAAGCATCAATAGAATCTATAACTCAACAAATTACTGCCGCTGTTAGCCCTACTGATGACCAAGAAGTAGTAGCAAAGCTATCTATCAAGTATGACCTTGGAGAGGTGCCAGTTATAGATTCAGAAGGTAGACTTATTGGTATAGTACCAGCAGAAGATGTAATTGACGTAGTTCATGAAGAGTTGCAGGAAGACTTTGCAAACATTACAGGTATTTCAGACCAAGCAGAGTCATATATCGATGAATCATCATTTACCATTGCAAAAAATAGGACAACTTGGCTAGTAATATGTCTTATAACTGCTACTATGACTGGTTTTATTATCCAAAGGTATGAAAGCATACTTGCTCAAGCTGTCGCCCTTACAGCTTATATACCTATGCTAATGGATTCGGGTGGTAATGCTGGAAGTCAGTCATCAACTACAATTATGACTCAATTATTCTCAGGAAACCTCTCAGCTAAAGACTTTATAAAAGTTATTTTTAAAGAGATGAGAGTAGGTACTCTAGTATCCTTAGTCCTAGTTGCAATAAACTTTTTGAGAATCCTTATTGTAGACAATGTTAGTCTTGCTGTAAATCTTACAGTATCATTGACCTTATTTTTAACAATAGTTATTTCAAACATTATAGGGGGTCTCTTACCATTACTTGCTGATAAATTGCATATAGACCCTACTGTTATGGCAGGTCCTCTTATTACAACCATAGTTGATACAGGAGTACTGCTAATTTATTTCGAAGTTGCATCATTATTGCTAGGATTATAAAAATATAGAATAAAAATTTCAACCGCATGCTTATAAAAGTGTGAGGTTGTTTATTTTGTAGATAAGTTAAGTGGCTATTTTTAGAGGATAAATTTATAATAATTAAGATATATTAATAATTATCAAAAAAGTTATTTGACAAGGATAATTTTATGGTGTATATTTTAGCTAACAATAAATAAAAGCTATGACATGGAAGAGTAGTTATGAGAATTCTTTTAGAGAGGTATCGGCTGGTGGAAGATACTAGGATATTGTAACGAAAATCACCATTAAGCTTCCCACTGAAATGTAAGTGGTTGACGGGAGCTCCCGTTATAGAGCTATTCATTAAATGAATTAAGTGCATCATTAGATGAAGAAGAGTGGTACCGCGGAAGGTAAAAATATGTAATTACCCTTCGTCTCTTTATCCAAGTGGAGTAAAGAGACGAAGGTTTTTTTATTCCAAAAAATATAGGAGGAAATTATGAAATTAAGTAAAAAATTTGCAGTTGGAATGTTACTTGCAGGTATGTTTTTAACAGCTTGCTCAAATAATGGTGGAAAGAAAGAAGAAAGCAAGTCAAAATCTGCTGAAACAATCAAATTAGGAAATTCATCTCCTCTAACTGGCCCACTTTCTGTTTACGGTATAACCACAAACAATGGTCTTAAATTAGCAGTAGAAGAAGTAAATGAGAACGGTGGTATCCTAGGTAAAAAACTTGAGTGGTTTGAGTATGATGACAAGGGCGAAATCACCGATGCAGTTACTAACTACAATAACCTAATGCAAGATGGAGTAGATGCAATTTTTGGTGGTGTACCATCAAAACCAGCACTTGCCATAGCAGAATCTGCAGCTAATGATGATGTGGTTTATATAACACCTACTGGTACTCAGGCAAATATAACTGAAGGTAAGAAAAATGCTTTTAGAACCTGTTTTACCGATCCTTTCCAGGGCGAAGTACTAGCAAACTTCTCTAAAAACAATCTAGAAGCTAAAAAAGTAGCAATCCTAAGAAATCAGTCATCAGACTTTTCTATGGGAGTTGCAGATGTATTTAGCAAAAAAGCTAAAGAACTTGGAATGGAAGTTGTAGCTGATGAATCTTATGGTGATAGTGATACAGATTTTAAGGCTCAATTAACAAAGGTTAGAAAAGAAGAACCAGATGTTCTATTTATACCAGACTATTACGAAAAGGTAGCTTTGATAGTGCCACAAGTTAGAGAAGCAGGTATAAATGCTACCCTAGTAGGTGCAGATGGTTGGGATACAGTATTATCAGTATTAGATAAGTCAAACTTCGCAGCTATAGAAGGTTCATACTTCGCCAATCAATTTACCCTAGAAGACACAAGTGATAAAGTACAAAAATTTGTAAAAGCCTATGAGAAAAAATACGGTGATAAACCATCAACTTTCGCTGCTGAAGGCTACGATACTGTTTACCTATATAAACAAGCAGTCGAAGAAGCAGGTACAACTGAGAGTGATAAGGTCATAGAAGCCCTCAAGAAAATAAAATTTGATGGTATAACAGGATCATTTACTTATGACGAAAATCACAACCCAATAAAAACAGCAAAGATGATGAAAATAGTCAATGGTGAATATAAATTCGACAGCGATGCTGGAGTAAAAGAAAATAAGTAAAGCAAAAACTAAATAGACTTTTAAATAAAGATACAGGGAAGTATTTTAAATATTAGAACTAAAGATAAGATAATAATAATAATCCAAAAAAAAGTATTTTTATGAAAAAAATCTTGACAATGGATTTTTCGAATATATAATATGAACATATAAAAGCTAAGAAATGGAATATTATAAGAAAACTTATCTTATCAGAGAGGTATTGGTTGGTGAGAAATACCAAGATAGTCCTTAGAACTAGCCATGAAGCTGCGCACTGAAAATAATAGTAGGTGTAGTCGGGAACTCCCGTTACAGAGTTATTCATTAAATTGATTTGAGAGCATCTTTTGATGAAGAAGAGTGGTACCGCGGAGCAGGTTATAAATTTTTAATACAACCCTTCGTCTCTTCTACCTTGGGTAGAAAAGACGGAGGGTTTTTTCTACCAAATATATTGGAGGAAAATATGAAAAAGAAATTTATAGCAATCGTAGCAATAGCCAGCGTCGTATTTGCGGCTTGCGGAAGAAATGATAAGGCAAATTCAACTACAAAAGCTGAGGGAGATGCTTTATTAATTGGTTCAACTTTCCCATTAACCGGACAATATTCAAATTACGGTACATCCACAGTAAACGGAATAAAGATGGCAGTGGATGAGATAAATGCAGAAGGCGGAATAAAAGGCAAAGAAATTCATCTTGAATTTTTAGATGATAAGGGCGAATTAACCGACTCAGTCACAAACTACCACAGGTTGGTTCAAGAAGGATCACAAGCAATTATAGGTACAAATACATCAACCCCATCACTAGCTATAGCAGAGGCATCAGTTGCTGATAAAATCCCAGTTATTACACCAACAGGCACTGAAGAATCCATTACAAAAGATAAGGATAATGTATTTAGAGCCTGTTTTACAAATCCTTACCAGGGTGATTTGTTGGCAATATTTGCTAAAGATAAGTTAGATGCTAAAACTGCTGCTATTTTAGTTAATAGCGCAAGTGACTACTCAACTGGTATAGCAGATGCCTTTGAGAAGAAAGCAGAAGAATTAGGCATAGACGTAGTAGCAAGGGAAGCTTATGGTGAAAATGACACTGATTTCAAGGCTCAGTTAACTAGTATAGCAAGGAAAAATCCTGACATATTGTTAATACCTGATTATTACGAGAAATTAGCTCTAATTACACCACAGGCTAGGGATGCAAATATAAAGGCGGTATTCTTAGGTGGAGATGGTTGGGATGGAATATTAAAGACAATGGATCCATCAAATTATGATGTTATTCAAAACTCATACTTTACTAATCATTTTTCGATAGAAGATACTGACCCAAAAGTTCAAGAATTTATAAAAAATTATAAAGAAAAATATGGAGAAGAACCTACAGCATTTTCAGCTTTGGGATATGATACTGTTTATATATTAAAACAAGGCTTTGAGAAAGCTGCCTCTGATTCAAATGAAGATAGGAATGCCGCTATAAAAAGTTTGGATTTTAAAGGTATAACTGGTGCATTTAAGTTTGATGAAAATAATAATCCTCAAAAAGCAGCATCAATTATGAAAATTGATAATGGAGCATATAGGTTTGATTCTACAATAAATCCGAGATAAAAAGGAGATAAAAATGGATTTTGTAACCCAATTATTTAACGGGCTTCAACTTGGCAGTATATATGCCCTTGTTGCCCTAGGTTATACAATGGTTTATGGAATTGCTAAATTAATAAACTTTGCCCATGGTGATATCATCATGGTCGGGGGTTATACTGTTTTTTTAGCCATTCAATTGCCGATTTTTAAGGCTGGCCTTCCAATATGGTTAGCTATTATACCAGCAATATTAGTTTGCACACTCTTAGGTGTGACTATTGAAAGAGTGGCTTACAAACCACTTAGAAATTCTTCAAGGATTTCTTTGTTGATAACAACAATAGGTGTATCTTTATTTTTACAAAACTTTTTTGTAAAAATATTCACATCAAGTGCCAAGCCACTTCCTGCTATTTTCCCACAAACATCTGTTAATTTTGGGGGAGTGCACCTATCTTTTGCCACAATCATCACTATCGTAACAACAATTGTTTTGACTTATATATTTAATTTATTTGTAAATAAAACCAAGCATGGTAAGGCTATGCTTGCTGTTAGTGAAGATTATGGGGCAGCAGAGCTTGTAGGTATAAATGTTAATCAGGTTATGACTTTGACCTTTGCTATAGGATCAGCCCTAGCCGGTGTTGCTTCAGTTTTGTATGTAGCAAGCTACCCACAAATCCAACCATTTATGGGTTCAATGTTAGGTATCAAAGCTTTTACTGCAGCTGTTTTGGGAGGTATAGGTTCAATACCAGGAGCTGTTGTAGGTGGACTTATACTTGGTATAATAGAAGTTTTAACCAGGGCCTACCTATCTAGTGCATACGCAGATGCTATAGTTTTTGTAGTTTTAATAGTAGTTTTACTAGTTCAACCAAATGGTTTGTTTGGTAAATTAGAGAAAGAAAAGGTGTGATATGTCAAAAAATAGAAAAAAAACTTATCTTATCACAACTGGATTAGTAATATTATTCTATGTCCTAATCCAAGTTCTAATTTCTGCAAATGTATTAAGTAGGTACTGGCAAGGAATATTAAATTTGATTTGTATAAACATGATAATGGCAACTAGCCTTAACCTTACTGTTGGTGTATTAGGACAGATTAACTTAGGCCACGCAGGATTTATGGCAATTGGTGCTTACTCAGCTGCACTTTTCCTTAAAACTGGAATTGTATCTGGTTTTCCAGCCTTTATTCTAAGCTTGATAGTAGGTGGATTCGTGGCAGCGATTTTTGGTATCCTAATTGGTCTACCTGTCTTAAGACTTACTGGAGACTACCTTGCTATTGTCACTCTAGCTTTTGGAGAAATTATTAGGGTTTTAATAGAAAATCTAGATTTTACCGGTGGTGCACAAGGCCTAGCAGGAATACCAACAACAAATGATTTTGGAAAATTTTTCTTTATGGCAGTATTTGTTATAACAATGATTTTTACCTGGGCTGAAAGCCGCCATGGTAGAACTGTTTTATCTATAAGGGATAACGAACTTGCTGCAGAGGCATG
The DNA here is from genome assembly GCF_963510915.1 of uncultured Anaerococcus sp. Lineage (GTDB taxonomy): Bacteria > Bacillota > Clostridia > Tissierellales > Peptoniphilaceae > Anaerococcus. Next base: position 11,826 of record NZ_CAUPHG010000024.1, read on the forward strand.
CGGTATTAATATTACCAAGTACAAAACTCTTGCCTTTACCTTATCGGCTGTTTTTGCTGGTATAGCTGGTGCACTCTATGCCCAAAGCATAGGTGTTCTTGCTGCAAATATTTTTAACTACAACAAGTCTTTTGACTACCTAGTTATGGTTGTACTTGGAGGTATGGGATCAATTACAGGTGCAATTTTCTCATCAATTGGCCTTACAGTTATTCCTGAATTGTTAAAGCCACTTGCTGAGTGGAGAATGGTTATTTATGCAATCATCCTTATTGTTGTAATGATATTTAGACCACAAGGCTTACTTGGTAGGAAAGAATTTTCAATAAGAAGACTGTTAAAGATTGATAAGTATAAGAAAGGAGATGTTGAAAGTGAATAGTAAAGAAGTTATAAATGAAAATGTTCTTGAAATAAAAGATTTGAGCATCTCTTTTGGTGGATTAAAGGCTGTACAGAATGTTTCTTTTAAGCTAAAGAAAGGAGAACTCCTAGGTCTAATAGGTCCGAATGGTGCTGGAAAGACTACTCTTTTTAATATGCTGTCCGGTGTTTATACTCCTACAAGTGGTGAAATTATCCTAGATGGTCAAAAGGTAAATGGGGTATCGCCTGATAAATTATCAAAACTTGGCGTTGCTAGAACTTTTCAAAATATAAGGTTATTTGATAACCTAACAGTACTTGATAATGTAAAACTCGCTATGAACCAATATATGGATTACGGTATCCTCACAGGTATGTTTAGACTACCAAACTATTGGAAGGAAGAAAATGAAGCCACTGATAGGGCGAAAGAAATCTTAGAGTTATTTGACCTTGAAAAATATTTTAGGACTTTTGCAGGTTCTTTACCTTATGGGGCACAAAGAAAACTAGAAATAGCAAGAGCTATGGCAACTCGACCAAAAGTTTTATTATTAGACGAACCAGCTGCTGGTATGAATGAATCAGAAACTCAGGACCTAATGGCATCAATAAGACTAATAAGGGAAAAAACTGGAGTTTCTATCCTTTTGATAGAACATGATATGAACCTGGTATTGGGAATAAGTGAAAGACTTATAGTTTTAAATTATGGAGAAATCCTTGCAGAAGGAAATCCTCATGATGTTATATCTAATCAAGAAGTTGTGAAGGCCTATTTGGGTAGTTAGGAGGGAAAAGATGAGTATTTTAAGAATTGAAAATTTAATCGTAACCTACGGTAATATCAAGGCCTTAAAGGGAATTAGCCTTAGAGTTGAAGAAGGTGAAGTTGTTTCTCTAATAGGTGCTAATGGAGCTGGTAAAACTACTACTCTTCAGACAATTTCCGGACTTCTCGATATTAAAGAAGGCGATATTTACTTTAATGAAAAGTCAATAAAAAAGGAAAAGACCTATCAGATCACAAGGAATGGGATTGCCCAAGTTCCTGAGGGTAGGAGAGTTTTTAAGGATCTTTCTGTAGAAGATAACCTTAAATTAGGTTCTATCGCTGTTGGCTGGAGCCCAGAAGAATTAAAGGCTGAGCTTGATAAAATCTATACTCTTTTCCCAGTACTAAAGGAAAGAAAAAAGCAAAAAGCAGGAACCCTATCAGGTGGTGAACAGCAAATGCTAGCCATGGGAAGGGCGCTTCTTACAAATCCAAAAGTGCTTCTCTTAGATGAACCGTCAATGGGACTTTCTCCTTTATTTGTTGATAAAATATTTGATACAATTAGAATTTTAAAGGAACAAGGCAGAACAATTTTGTTAGTTGAACAAAATGCTAACCTAGCTCTAGATATAGCCGATAGGGCCTATGTATTAGAAACAGGAAAAATTGTAAAAGAGGGTAGGGCATTAGATCTTAAAACTGACCCAGATGTAAAAGCGGCCTACCTTGGAATTTAAAAATAAGCCGACCTTACTTAGTCATAGTAAGGAGGCTTATTTTTTTGAACAAATTAAAATTCTTTAGCAAGCTCGTAAAGTGTTTTAACATGGACACCAGTTGCACCCTTGCCATTAATACCTTGAGGAGCTGAAAGATAGGCAGTTCCCGCTATATCTAGGTGAACCCAAGAATAATCTTCAACGAAGTTTTCTATAAATTGTCCAGCAGTTATAGAACCAGCTAATCTGCCGCCAGAGTTTTTAACATCTGCGTTTTCTGATTCGTTGTAGGTTTTATAAAAAGGATCATTTGGTAAAAGCCATATTTTTTCATCTGACTTCTTGCTTGCATTAAGAACTTTCTTAAAGGATTCTTTATTATTTGTAACAGCGGCTGTATAAGTTTCTCCCAAGGCAACAAGGGCAGCCCCAGTTAGGGTTGCAAGGTCAACTAATAAGGCTGGTTTATACTCTGTAGCAGCATAATTTACAGCATCAGCAAGGGTGATTCTTCCCTCTGCATCAGTGTTATCGACATCTATACTCATGCCATTGCGAGCTTTTATAATGTCACCTGGCTTGTAGGCTCTTCCTGAAATTAAGTTTTCACAAGCGGCAACAATACCTACTACGTTTACTTTTAATTTATTAAGAGCGATAGCTTTCATAGCACCAATAACGGTTCCTGACCCACCCATATCTGAGTTCATGGTCTTCATACCTGCAGAAGTTTTTATAGAGTAGCCACCTGCATCGTAGGTAAGTCCCTTACCAACAAGAGCTAGAGGAGCCTTACCAGATTCGCCCTTAAAATATTCCATGACAATGAATTTTGGCTCTTTGTCAGAACCTTTTGCAACTTCATAGAATGCAGTAAGACCCATTGATAAAATTTCTTTAACCCCATATATTTTAAGCTCAACACCTAAATCTTGCAAGTTTTCAACTGCTTTATTAGCTAGGGTTTCCGGATAAATATCATTTGATCTTAGATTTACTAGGTCTCTAGTTAAAAATTGTCCACAAAGAATTTTTTCTAGTTCGTCTATATCTATCTTATATTCAGCGAATTTTTCATCCAAATTTACTAGATTAAATATATTTTCTTTCTTATCTGACTTATAATAGTTAAAATCATAAGAAGAAACCACAAAAGCCTCAACAAGAGCAAGGGTAAAGTCCTTATCAGTAAGCTTAGTTGAATTTTCATTGATAGATATCTCGCTTACCTCTTTTTCATTGAGGAATTTTCCAAGAGAGCATACTGCTTCCTTAAAAACTTCTTTACTAAACTTATCTTCATCGCCAAGACCTAGGCAAATTTCGTCTTCCCAGGCTAGGATTTCTCCCTTATTTGCCTTAAAAAATTTATTTTCAATTTGACCTTTGAAAATAAATTTGACTTGGTTTTTATCTTTACATACAAAATTAAATTTCATACAATCCTCCTACTAATATCATACAAGAATAAAAACATTATTCATATATTTATTCCTTTATTAAATAATAGGATATAATATATAAGAGGCGATATTATGGGAAAAGAAATAATTCTTAAAGATAAGACTAAAATTTATTATAAGGAATATGGCAAGGGTGAAGTTTTGTTTCTCCTTCATGGAAATGATGGAGATATGACTTATTTTGAATACCAGATTGGTTATCTATCAAAGTATTTTCACCTTATTTTGATAGATTTTAGGGATCATGGCTTTTCGACCAATACCAAAAATAAATTAGATTTTGACCTGCTAGCAAATGATTTAAAAGAAGTCTATGATTATTTCGGTCTTAAAAAAGCAAGCCTTTTAGGTTTTTCTGATGGGGCTAATTTATGCCTTGTATTTCATAAACTTTTCCCAACTTATATTGATAAGTTAATTCTTAACGCACCTAATGCAAGATTTAATGGTATCACATTAAGAGCTAAAGTATTTATGATTATTGAGAATGTTTTTTGGTCAATTTTACCATTTTTTAAAAGAAATAAGAGAGTAGCGAATCTTTTATTAACAGATTTAAAAATAGACCTAAAAGACCTAAGAAGTATTGATAATAAAACTCTTATCTTAGTTGGTTCGCGTGATTTGATTAGGATATCTCATATTAAAAAAATAGCTGCTAATATAAAAAATTCAAAATTAATAATTGTAAAGAACCAGGGTCACAGATTGGCTAGAAGTGTTCCTGAAATTTTTAATAAGTTGGTTTATGATTTTATGAAAGGAGAATTATGAAGAAATTTAATAAGTATAAAAAAAGTCTAATAAACGTACTAGTATTAGTAGTAATAGTTTTAGCTCTTTACTATTTAGGAAAATCCGCTTTAAATATTTGGGTGAGACTTATAGTTGGGCTAGGCTTAGTAGTATTTTTCTTTAAAGTTTTTCTTGGTTTTAAGGATGTCTTCAAAAAAATAAAGGAAAATTATGGGGAAATAGCTGCAAGACTCTTCAAGGAAGCCATACAAAAAATAAATTCAGCCTTCATTGGATTTTATGGTCTCGCCTTTATATTAAGTGCCGACGTTAGCAGTCACTTATCATATTTTCCTTTTAACGAGTTTTCTTATGTTACAGTTGGGATTTTTAGATTCTTTATTGAGTTAATGATAGGCTTTTTATTTGTAGTAGTATCTAGACTTTCATTTTCTAGACAGAAAAGATTTGTTAAAATCCTATATCCCTTGCTAGGCTTTACAGGAACTTATCTTTACCTAGTAGGAGAGCCATTAATAGCACTATTGCCGCTTGGAATAATTGCCTTATTGACATATTTTACAAAAGAGACCCTTATAAAAGAAAGCTTTATTTATAGCATGGAAGAAGTGATGATTGACTTATTCTTGGGCTTGTTTTGGTTATTAATTTATTTTAAAAATACCTTTAAAACTAGACCTTTAATAACTTTTCCTCTTGTTTATAAAACTATATTTTTTGCAGTAATATTTATAGTTATGGCTTTTATTTTAAGATTGATACTGTTATTAATGAAAGGGCATGATGATTTCTTGGTTAAACCAGATTTAGACAGATATAAGGATTATTTATCTAAGAATAATCTTAATTCTTCAACATCTGCTGGTCTTGGCTTATTGGGTGATAAATATATATATTATTATGAAAAAGATGGGGAAGAAGTTTTGGCATTTACTTATCAAATTGTGAATAATAAGATAATTGTAATGGGTGAACCTATTGGAAATAGAGAATTTCTTGATGAAGGCCTTAATGATTTTATTAGAAAATGTGAAGTATTATCATTGAATCCAATCTTTTATGAGGTGGGTAGAGACTTTACCCTTATCCTCCATGATTATGGTTACGATTTTATGAAATTTGGTGAAAATGCCTTCTTAGAACTAGAAACTTTTAACCTAGCTGGTAGGAAAAAATCAAGCTTGAGAAATATTTTAAATAGGTTCGAAAAAGATGGTTATGAATTTAGAATAGAACAACCACCTTATGATAAAGAAACCTTAGATAGACTAGAAGTCATATCTGATAAGTGGCTTAAAGGACGTGAAGAAAAGGGATTTACCATGGGCTTTTTTGATAGGGATTATTTGAATAACTCAAATCTTGCCCTAGTATATGATCAAGAGGGAGAAATTACAGCCTTTACAAGCTTAATGCCAAACTATGATGAAAAAATTATGACCATTGATCTTATGCGTTATGATGTAGACATGAATGTGAATTCTATGATGGACTACCTATTTTTAAATTTATTTATTTATGCAAAAGATAAGAGTTATAAGTATTTTAACCTTGGCATGGCACCATTGTCTAATGTTGGTATATATAAGTCAGCTTACCTTTCAGAAAGAATTGCTTCCTTAATTTTTAAATATGCTGATAGCCTTTACCCATTTAAGGGTCTTAGGAATTATAAGTCAAAATATGCCACTAATTGGGAAAGTAGATATACTTGTTTTGCTAAGGGGAATTTCATTATCACATCAATATTTGCAATAATAGCAGCAGATAAGGGTAAAATTAAGGAGGTTTAGGATATATCTATATACGCTAGAAGTAAGAATTAGAATTTATGATAGCTTTTCATTAAAGGATAAGAGGAGGACAGTAAAAAGTATTTTAGATTATTCTAGAAAAAATTTAGGAGTATCAGCAGCTGAAATTGGTGATTATGATCTAGTTAATATGGCAAGGCTCGTTTTTGCTACAGTATCAAACGATAATGACTTCTCGAAATCTATTTTAGAAAAGATTTTTAAAAGAATAGAGGAAAATTATCAAGTTGAAATTTTTGAGAAGAAATTAGAGAGATTAGTTTAAAGAATTTAGGGTAAGTATAAAAAGGAAAAATTAGGAGGAGATTTATGAAAATAATTTGTTATAGTAAGTGTTCAACATGTAAGGGTGTTTTAAAGTTAATGGATGAGAAAAACTTATCTTATGAAGTTCGAGATATTAAAGAAGACAATCCAACTAAGGAAGAAATTAAAAAGTGGCATGAGTCTACAGATTATGATATAAAGAGATTTTTTAATACTTCTGGAATGATTTATAGGAATGAAAATCTTAAAGATAAATTAAAGGACATGACTCTTGAGGAAAAATATGATAAACTCGCTAGTGATGGGATGTTAGTAAAAAGGCCAATTCTCTTTTTAGATGATGGAAAGATCCTAGTTGGTCCGGATGTTAAAAAATACGTTGAAACATTATAAACTATTGCATATTAACTGATAAAGGTGTATCATATAAAAAACTTTAGGGGTTACATATGAGAAAAAAATTAACTTTATCAGAAAACTTATTAATTGGCTCCTTGCTTTTTGGTTTGTTCTTCGGTGCGGGAAACTTGATTTTTCCACTAGAATTAGGTCAAAGGTCAGGAGCCAATATTACTTTAGTAACAATTGGATTTTTACTATCTGCAGTAAGTCTTCCTATCCTTGCAGTGGTCGCTACTGCGGCTAGTGATAGTGAAAGTTTGTTTGATATATCAAGAGCTGCTGGACGTAAATTCGCCTACTTTTTTACAACTCTCTTATATTTAACAATAGGACCTGGTTTTGCAATCCCAAGGACTGCTACTACCACCTACGAAGTTGTGTTTGAAGGAAATAACAGCTTTTATAATTCATTTGGACTTTTAATATTTTCCTTGGTTTTTTTTGCCTTAGTTTTATATTTTTCAATAAAAAAAGCAAGATTAATTGATACCATAGGTAAATTTATGACACCGTTATTTTTGATTTTATTGTCATTTTTATTAGTCCTAACTATTTTTAGACCTATGGGACCTGTTGGAATAAAACCACCTGTTAGCAAATATTTATCTAATCCTTTGGCTGTAGGTTTTGTCGATGGTTACAATACATTAGATGCACCTGCAGGTCTTGCCTTTGCTATTATTATAATTTCTAATATAAAGGACTTAGGTCTTACAGATAAAAAAATAATGGCACTAGAAACCTTAAAATCAGGAGTTGTTTGCTTACTAGCAATGTCTGTAATCTATGCAGGACTTGCTTTTATGGGTGGTGCAGCTGCTAATATTTTAGATGAGTATGAAAATGGTGCAGTTATATTGTCGAAAATTTCTGCCTATTACCTTGGAAACCTTGGACATATACTCTTATCTATAATAGTATTTGTGGCTTGCTTAAAAACAGCTATAGGTTTGGTTTCAGCTTGTTCTGAGATGTTTGAAGAGATGTTTAAACATAGGTTTGAATATAAGACTTATTGTATAATATTTTCAGCCATATCATTACTAATTGCAAATCTAGGGCTAAAGCAAATCATTACCTTATCATTACCGGTATTAATGTTTATATATCCAATATCTATAGTTTTAATAACTTTATCTATTCTTTCAATACTTATAGGCAAGAGAAAATTTGTATATCAAGTAAGTCTCGGCGTTACATCTGTTTTTGCTTTTTTGGATTTTCTAAAAGCAAGTCCAGATTTTATAAGTAAGTCCGATCTTGTTATTAAAATTCTTGATATTGCAAAATCTAGTCTGCCAGGTTTTGATATTGGATTCTCTTGGATATTGCCAGCTATATTAGCTTTTATAATAAGTTTTATTATTGATAAGAAACGTACAATAAATTGAATTTAATTTATAAATAAGTATGATATTATTTAGATTTATGAGAGGTAAATATGAGTGATTTTATACTAAGCGCTGAATCGACTGTAGATCTTCCACGAGAAGTACTTGAAAAAGAAAATATAAGATGGATTGGATTTCCATATCAGATAGATGATGTAGACTATATAGATGATTTAGGTCTTACTATGAAATTAGAAGATTTTTATCAGAAATTAAATGAAGGTTCTATTGCAAGAACTAGCCAAATAACCTTTATACGTTATATGGAATATTTTGAGAGGTTACTAGAAGAAAATAAGGATATTCTTCATTTGTCTTTGTCATCTGGTATGACCGGTGGTGTCCAACAAGCTCTTATGGCAAAAGAAGAAATTGAAAAGAGGTATCCAGATAGAAAAATATTCATAGTAGATAGTCTAACAGCTACATCAAACGAAGGATTAATCCTACTTGCCTTAAATGAGCTTCGCAAGGAAGGAAAGTCCATCGAGGAAGTTTATGATTGGGCTATGGAAAATAGAAAATTAGCAAATGCTGTATTTTTCACCTCAGATTTAACTTACCTTGTAAGAGGGGGAAGGTTATCTAGGGCAGCAGGATCTTTTGGAAATCTCTTAAATATTTGTCCTATGATGGAGTCAAATACAGAAGGCGAAATTGTCGTTATTGACAAGATTAGAACAAAGAAAAAAGCTATGAAAGCTTTAGTTAAGAAGATAAAAGAGCGTTTAATAGAAGATTTCCCATATAATAATGAAATTATTGTAGTCCATTCTAATAATTATGATGATGCTGTAGAATTTAAAGAGAGTCTTGAAGAAGTTATTGAGGGCTATAAGGGGAAGATTATTATTTATGAAATAGGTACAACAGTAGGAAGC
>NZ_CAUPHG010000025.1:0-19241 GCF_963510915.1 uncultured Anaerococcus sp.
GCTCCAAGCCTTAGGCCTGTGACCTTATCATTTTCTTCAACCTTGGCAGATAGCATTATAACAGGCACTTCTGACCTGTTTCTTATTTCCTTGATTACATCTTCACCAAGCATTTTTGGTAGCATTAGATCAAGGATTACTAGGTCAATATCTTCTTGTAAAAATACTTTTAGTCCCTCTTCGCCATCAAAGGCTTGGTAGACTTCGTATCCTTCTTTTACAAGATAGGATTTTACAATATTATTTATAGATTCTTCGTCTTCTATTATTAAAATTTTAATCTTTTCCATAGTTCACCTTCCACAAATATTATACCATATAAGAGCTGGTTTTTGTCCTAGAAAGTGATCAATGTTTAAATTTGTAAAAAATGGATATAAATATAATGTGAAAAGAATAATATCTTAAGGAGGAATTATGGGAAATTTAGGATTTATTTGGACTTTAATTATAGGAGCACTTGCTGGATGGATAGCAAGTAGAATAATGAAAAGAGATGCCGAAATGGGAGGCATTGCAAATATATTTACAGGTGTACTTGGTGGTTACCTAGGTAACTGGCTACTTGGAAACTATATGGGAGGCAAGTTTTCTCAAATAATTTCTGCTGTAATAGGTGCAGTAATTTTATTATTTATCCTAGGATTAATCCAAAACCGTAAAAAATAAGAATTTATGCCAGGCTTGAGCCTGGCTTTTAATATGGAAATTTTTATAAAAAAATCTAACCATAGCAAGGAAATATCTTATTAATATATAGACAAAATAAAGAGGGGCTGCGATTGCAGTCCCTTTTGTTAAGGTTCAGGATTTTCTGGAGTTTCTTCTGGTGGGGTTTTGTTGCCCTCGCCTTCTTTCTTATCTCCTTTTTTATCCTTATCCTTATTTTTATCTTTGTCCTTATCCTTATCTTTATCCTTGTCTTTATCTTCTTCTTCACCAAGGTCTGAATAGACCTTTGGTACCCTTTGAGCCCAGTCTCTTGGATAGATATAACCGAATTTAGATGGGGTATAGTTGCTCTTTGGATTTATAAAGGATCTTGAAACTATGAATTCTTCTGGCGTTTTCTCACTTACTAGGAGATTGTTTCTAGAATCAACAGTTGCCCATTCATGGACATCGTCTTGGTGGGTTGGTTTATTGTTTGGTCCAAATATTTCTGTCCTAACAGTGCCCCTAGGATCAGCATATGAAGCTTCTGTTGGCAGCATACCACTCATAGTATCAACTTCCATAGATATAATTCCCTTAGGGATTTCAAACTGTGCTGGTTCATAATCTTCAAGGATTTTATTGTTAATTACATTCCACATTAAGGCGGCCCTATCTATAGATGAACCTGTTAGGGAAATATTTTGGTTATCGCAACCCATCCAGATTCCAACAGTGTAATAAGGTGTGTAGCCAATGCACCAAAAGTCGTTGTAATCATCTGTTGTACCTGTCTTTGTGGCAAAGTCTGTGCCATTGAGGAAGATATTTCCATAGTACTTACCGGCATCTTCTAAGGCTGAAGTGATTTGGTAGGCTGTTTCTGGACTTGTTACTTCATGACTAATTTTATCCTTATCTTCAAATAAGACCTTGCCTGTAGAGTCAACTATTTTTGAAAATGTTAGTGGCTCTAGGTATTTTCCGCCATTGGCTAGAGCTGCATAGGCTCCTGTCATGTCAAGGGGTGTAAGACCATTGGTCATGGCACCTAGTCCCATGGCAGCAAGGTTTTCGTCATTAGTTTCCTTATTTTCATCACTTGTTACGAAGTTATCATCGCCATTGTCTTTGATTATGCCAAAGTTTTTAAGATACTCTAAAGATGTATCAATACCAACCTTATCTAGGGTTGATACTGCAATAGTATTTACAGATAACTTTATGGCTTCTCTTATAGGTTTTACTCCCATATAGTAGCCATAGACGTTATTTGGCCAAGGCTTTCCATTATCGTCTAACATAAATGGTACGTCATCAATACCTGATGCTAGGTTAAAGCCGTTGTCAAGGGCTGGGGGGTAGGTTGCAATAGGTTTCATTGATGAACCTGGTTGGCGTGGAACTGATGATGCCCTGTCTAATATTCTTTGGCCCTTTTGGTCACGACCGCCCATTAGAGCCTTGATGTGGCCAGTTTTATGATCGATTATTACAGATGCTGATTGTGGTTGGATGACACCTTCTAAATCTATATCATAATAGTCTTTGCTTATAGAAAAGGTTCCATCTTCGTAAGATGTTATGAAGTTTTCATTTTGATCGAGGTAATTTTTTGAAATTACTATATTATCATCACCATCAAGGTAGATATTTTTGTTGGTAGATAAGTCAACAAAACCAAGTCTGTGAGTTCTTAGATTTCTGTTTTCATCATCTAGGGAATAGTAGTCCCTAAAAACTAATTTTGTTTGATCGAGGTAGGCCTTATTTGTAGTGAGGATGAGATTTCCTTCTTCATCCTTGTGGGCATCATCGACTGATAGTCTGATGTCGTTATTTTCATTTAGGAAATTACTCTTAGCGTAATAAAGGAGTCTACCACTTGAATTTACGATATTTCCCCAATTGTCATATCTCATGTCAAGGAGGGGAGGAACATCCCAACCAGAAGTATCTCCCATAAGGTAGGATGAAAAGTCTGCATAGATATCTTCTAGCTTTCTTTGCATATCTTGGTCAAGGGTAGTTGTAATCTTTAGTCCACCGTAGTATAGCCTATCCCAAGCTTGGTTTTCGCTCATATCTTGGGTTTCCATTAGTTTAGCTACAACCTGTTTTTCAAGGAGGGAGTTGAAATAAGATGTAATTTCTGTGTTGGCTCTTTCGGCAGGTTCTATTGATTTTGCAATATCAAATGATTTGGCTTCTTTTAATTCAGCTTCGCCTATATAGCCAAGTTCGTACATCTTATCAAGAACGTAATTTTCACGTTTTAATGGTGCGTCATTAAAAACTGCAGAATATTTTGTTCCATCAATGGTAAATTCGCCAAGGACTCTTTCATTAGTAACTTCACTAGTCTTAATTGATTTATAAAGCGAATATTCTGATGGTGATTGGACTATACCAGCAAGGGCAGCACATTGGGCAAGGTTTAAGTCCTTGACATCCTTATTGAAATAAGTATTGGCTGCTGCTTGAACACCGTAGGAGTTTTGACCCATAAAGACCCTGTTTAGGTAGGCACCAAGGATTTCTTCTTTTGAAAGGTGGTCTTCTATTTCGAGGGCAAGATAAATTTCTTTAATCTTTCTTTGATAGGTCTGATCATTTGTTAGGTAGGTATTTCTTGCTAACTGTTGGGTAATAGTGGACCCACCTCTAACAATGCCTCCTGCCTTGATATTTTCAAACATAGATCCCAAAATAGAAATTATATCTATTCCCTTATGGTCGTAAAATCTCTCATCTTCTACTGCTACAAAGGCATTTTTTAAATTTTCTGGTATTTGATCATAAGAGACTATCTCCCTGTATTGGCTAGTAGCGATGGCATCTACTTCATTACCATCTTCGTCAACTACAGTAGAGTTTTGACTCATTTCATATTTGATTGCATCTGCATCAATTTCTGGTGCAGTCTTCATAACTTGAAGGATGGCTCCTCCGGTTATGCCTGCAAAAACTATCATAATAGACCCCAAAAATAGGATAACTATAAGTAGGATTTTTATTATAATAGAGGATATTTTTTTAGACATGTGGCCTCCGTTTAATTTTTAAATTTATACTTACTACTATTTTATCATGTTTGGTCAAGAACTTCCATCCTTTATTAAATTTTAGATAAAAGTATAATGAAATGGAAAGGATTTTTATGCAAGAAGTAATACAAGTCAACGTCCTAGAGAGGGATGACGATGAAGAAATAAAAATATATGAATTAGAATCTCTGATAAACACCGCTGGTGGAAAGTCAGTTGCCTTTGTAAGTCAAGTAGTTACCAAGGTCAATCCGAGATATTACATTGGCAAGGGCAAACTTGAAGAAATTAGGGATTTGGCAGATAAATTAGAAGTGAAGACCATAATATTTGATGTAGAATTATCAGCTAGTCAATTATATAACTTAGAAGAAGAACTAAAACTAAAGGTTGTTGACTGGACATCTTTAATTTTGGATATTTTCGCCCAAAGGGCACACACTAAGGAAGCTAGGCTTAAAATAAAACTTGCCCAGCTTAAATATCAATTACCAAGGATAAATAAGTGGTTTGCCTATCTTTCTCGTCAGGCAGGTGGAATTGGTACAAGAGGACCAGGAGAAACCATGCTTGAAACTGATAGGAGGGCCATTGAAAGAGATATTAGATCCCTAGAAAAGGCACTCAAGGATATAGAAAAAACTAAACGTCTAAATCGTAAATCAAGAGATAGTACCTATAATATTTCTCTGGTTGGTTATACCAATGCAGGAAAATCTACTATTTTAAATGGGATGATGAAGCTATTTGGCTCAGAAAAATATGTTTATTCTGATGACCTTCTTTTTGCAACCCTTGATACGTCTACAAGACGCCTTGATTTTTCAAATACAAAAGTCACTCTTACGGACACAGTTGGCTTTATTGATAACTTGTCAAAAGAATTAAATGATTCATTTTTGACAACCCTAGAAGAAATAAAGTTTGCTGATATGCTTTTGATTGTAGTTGACGCAAGCAATAATATAGAAGGACAAATTTCAACTATAGATAAGTCTCTGGGCGAAATTGAGATGGATGATAAGGAAATAATCTACGTTTTCAATAAGATGGATAGGGTCAAGGATGATACAACTGTTTCTTTATATAAGAGAGACTTTGAGAGGATTTTTATTTCCGCTAAGGATGATAAAGATTTAGAAAAACTCAAAGAAGAGATAGTTAAAGTCATCAAGGAAGACTACAAATTAGTTAACATGCACATCCCTTTTTCCAAAGGAGCTGTCCTTGATTATTTCATGACTAACTATGATATATTAAAAACTGATTATGATAATGCAGGGACAAAAATTCAGCTTGAAATAAGTAAGGGAGACTATGGTAAGTATGAATCCTACATTGACAAATGACTATAAGACAATAAAGGGGACTATAAGCTTTGAGTTTGAGGTAGAAAAGTCAGTCTTCATCACTACTGCCAAACACGTTGAAAATGAAGAAGAAGCCTTGGATTTTATAGAAGAAATTAGGGAAAAATATAAGGATGCAACCCACAACTGCACAGCTTATATAATAAACGAAAAGCCGGAAATTAAAAGATATAACGATGATGGGGAACCCCAAGGCTCAGCAGGTCTACCCATGTTATCAGTTCTAGAAAAAGAGGAAGTAACCAATGTAGCCGTTGTTGTAACAAGGTATTTTGGAGGCAAACTTTTAGGCAAGGGCGGATTAATTCGTGCCTATACCAAGGGAGTGGCTGACACAGTTGGACCCAATGCCCTTTACAAAAGAGACTATTTGAGAGTAGAATTAATTTTGTCTTATACTATCCTAGGTCAAATAGAAAATTATTTGAATGAAGAAAACTACCAAGTAATTGACAAAGCCTACACAGATGAAGTTAAGATTGAACTTTATGTAAGGAATGATAGGTACGAAAAATTTTCTTTAGACCTAATCAATATGACAAGTGCAAATATAATAATAAATAAAAAAGAAGAGCTTATGCTCTATGAAGTAAGGAGTTAAAAATGTCTGGACATAATAAGTGGAGTAAAATCAAAAACAAAAAAGGTAGCGAAGATGCAAAAAAAGGTAAAATTTTTACCAAACATGCTAGAAATATAACAGTAGCTGCTAGAGAAGGCGGTCTTGATCCTGAATACAACGCAAGTCTAAAAACAGCTATTGAAATGGCAAAGGCAGATAATATGCCAAATGATAACATAGACAGAGCTATCAAAAAAGCAAGCGGAGAAGCAGGTGGAGATAATTTTGAAAGAATTATCTACGAAGGTTACGGTCCTGGCGGAGTTGCCTTTATAGTTGACTGCCTAACTGATAACAAAAACAGGACTGCACCAGATATTAGACATATCTTTGATAAGTTTGGTGGAAACCTTGGCACAGACGGATCAGTAATGTTCCTTTTTGAGAAAAAGGGAGAAATTGTTGTAAATGGTGAGGGCAAAGACCTAGACGACTTTATGATGGATGCCCTAGAAGCAGGAGCAAGTGACATAAAAGACCTTGACGAAGGATATTATGAGGCCCTTACAGAAGTTAATGACTTTAATGATGTTTTAGACAAGCTAAGAGAAGCAGGATACAAAATCGAAAGTGCAAATATTTCCTACCTAGCAAATGAAATTGAAGTTGACCCTAGCCACCATGAAAAACTTTTCAAATTAGTTGACGCTCTTGAAGACAACGATGACGTTCAAGAGGTTTATAACAATTGGGCTAGCCCAAGCGAGGACTAGGATGGAATTTGATATAAATAGGGTTGCTTTTTCAATCTTTGGATTAGATGTTTATTGGTATGGGATAATTATTGTTTCAGGAATCCTTATATCAGCGATATTTGCTAAGAAAGAATTTGAAAGAAGGGGATTTAAACCAGAAATTGTTGATGATATCCTTTTTGCAATCCTGCCTGTAGGAGTAATTGGCGCAAGACTTTGGTATGTGATTTTTGAATGGGACTACTACGGGGCCCATCCAAAAGAAATTATTGATATCAGAGGGGGAGGCCTTGCCATCCAAGGCGGAATTATCTTTGGCCTAATCGCCCTATATTTCTTTAGCAAAAAACGAGAAATACCGATGATAGACCTTACAGATATCCTTTCACCATCCCTTGTCTTTGCCCAAGCTGTTGGCCGTTGGGGAAATTTTACCAATGCTGAAGCCCATGGCTATCCAACAGATTTGCCTTGGGGCATAATTATAGATGGAGTTAAGGTTCATCCAACATTTTTTTATGAATCACTCGGAGATTTTTTAATATTTCTATTTTTAGTATTATATAGAAAGAAAAATCCAGCCAAGGGTTTTATATCAGGAATTTATTTTTTGGCCTATGGGATAGTGAGATTTTTTGTAGAAGGATTGAGGACTGATTCTCTATATGTATTTGGCCTAAGAACAGCACAACTTGTGTCAATAGTTTTTATGCTTGTAGGTATAAGTTTGTTAATTTATGCCAAGAGAGAAAACCTCCCACCATATTTTTATAAAGAAAAGAAAAGTGTAAAAGAAGAGAAGATTATTAGATTTAAATAAGTACAAAAGTTAGACCGGATTTAAAAACCGGTCTTTTTTGTTTGCTTTTTTTTAATAAATAGGATAAAATAAATATGAAGTGGAAGATAGTGGTAAAAGGTGGTAGAAGATGTTTCTAGGTGAATACGTCCACAAATTGGATAATAAAAACAGAATAATGATGCCTAGCGACTTTAGGGAAGACCTTGATGGATATTTTTACCTAACAAAAGGACCAGAAAAGTCCTTGGTAGTTTATACCGAAGAGGAATTTCAAAAAAGATCTGCTTCTCTTGACCAACTTATTTATGAAAATAAGAAAAATCGTGCCATAAAAAGGCTGTTTTTTTCATCCACTGTCAAAGTCAACCTTGATAAGCAAGGGAGGATTTTGATTAACAAATCTTTGAAGGACTATGCGTCAATCTCAGATGAGGCCATGATAATTGGTAATAACACAACCATAGAAATATGGGATAAGCAAATCTGGGAAGAGTATATAAATGAAGTAGAGGTGAATTTGTCCGATATTATGGATGAATAATATGAAATTTGAACATACGCCAGTTCTCTATAGAGAATGTATAGAAAATTTAAATATTAAACCTGACGGAATTTATGCAGACCTCACCCTTGGTAAGGGAGGACATTCTAAATTAATTTTAGAAAAACTTTCTAAAAAGGGCTTATTAATAGGCATAGACCAAGATAAAGCTGCCATTGATGCTGCTTCAGAAAATCTCAAAGCTTATGATAATAAGGTATTTTTCAATACTAATTTTGAAAACATAGGCAAAGTTTTAACTGAAGCTGGTTTTAATAAAATTGATGGTGCTCTAATGGACATAGGTGTCAGTTCATATCAAATAGACAATCCAGAACGTGGATTTTCCTATATGCACGATGGACCTCTTGATATGAGAATGAATAGGCAAAATGAGTTAACAGCAGAGAAAATTGTCAATGAATACTCTCAGGATGAGCTTTCTAGAATATTTTTCGACTACGGCGAAGAGAGATTTTCCAAAGCCATAGCAAGAAATATCGTAAAAGCTCGCGCAACCGAAAGAATTAATACCACTTTCAAACTCCGAAATATTGTTATGAAATCTGCGAGATTTTCGGAAGCTCATCCTGAAAAGAGGGTATTTCAGGCGCTTCGTATAGAAGTAAATAGAGAGCTTGATGTCCTTACTAAAGCAATCGACACAATAATAGATTTTATTGATAAAGATGGCAGACTAGCGATAATTACTTTCCACTCTTTAGAAGATAGGATAGTTAAAAATAAATTTAAAGATCTGGCAACAGGCTGTATATGCCCACCAGATATTCCAGTTTGTGTTTGTAATCATAAGGCAAAGGTAAAAATCATTACCAAAAAGCCTATTACAGCCAAAGCTGATGAACTAAAGGAAAACTCCAGGTCAAAACCTGCAAAATTAAGAGTATGTCAAAGGATATGATATGGCTGAACGTTTTGAAAAAAGAATAGCAAAAAATAATAATAAAAACCGTGTCAGACTAAAGGTAAAAGAAAGACCAAAAGTTTCAAGGTCATACCAAATCGAGAAGATTAGGAAAAGAGATAGGAATTTCAAATTTGCTATTTCTTTGCTTACCTTCGCTTTTATCGCTACTATGGCAACTTTTCTAATAATTAAAAGAATAAACTTGTCAAATGATAGATTTGAGTATAATAGACTACAGGCAGAAATAGTAAGCTATGAGCTCCAAAGAGATAGGCTTCAAAATAATCTTGATGAGGCAATAGATCTTAATAGAATTCAAAGATATGCTATCGAAGACTTGGGTATGGTTTACAAAAAAGACAATAACAATTAACTGCCGTTGGGATTTATTATGGACAATATTTATTTAATAACAATAATTGGCATTTTTCTAAGTATGGGACTTGGTAAAGTCATCATTCCCCTACTAAAAAGAAAAAAAATCGGACAAAATATTAGAGAAGTAGGACCTCAAAGCCATATGGCCAAGGAAGGAACCCCTACCATGGGAGGAATAATTTTTATAATTGTTAGCCTCCTAATGAGTATAATTATTCTTCCGAAAAATCTCGAAACTCTAATTTTGTTAGTTTCAATGCTAGGATTTGGAGCAATTGGTTTTATTGATGATTTTAGAAAACTCGTTCTCCATCAGTCAGAAGGACTTACCCCTAAGCAGAAACTAGTTTTACAATTCATCTTGGCAGGCTTAATTACAATCCTAGCCTATGTTAATGACAAAGATTCAATAACTAGACTTTTAATACCATTTACATCTTATTACCTACCAGTATCAATACTTGGTATACCTATTATGATTTTTATAATAGTAGGTAGCACAAACGCCACAAACCTAACAGATGGGCTTGATGGACTTTTGGTAAGTGTGTCAATACCAGTTTTTATATGCCTTGCAATTCTTGCAAAGGCAGGTACAAATGAAATGTTTTCCATGATTATGCTTGGATCAATACTTGGATTTTTAATTTTCAATTCAAATCCAGCCAGCGTTTTTATGGGTGATACCGGGTCAATGGCAATAGGGGGAGCTGTAGTTGCCCTAGCCATTAACTTAAAAATTCCTATATATCTTGTGATATTTGGGGGAGTATATGTGATGGAGACTTTATCTGTAATTATTCAGGTAATTTCATATAGGTACAGAAATAAGAAAAGAGTTTTTCTTATGACACCTATCCACCATCATTTTGAATTAAAAGGTTATAAGGAGCAAAAAATTGTGATAGGATTTATGATTTTATCTACAATCCTATGTCTGATTACTTTGGCGGCAATACTATGAAAAAAGTTTTAGTTTATGGACTTGGTGTAACAGGAATTTCTTCAGTTAAAGCTTTGGATAAGTTGGGTTTCGAAGTTTACACCTATGATAAAAATAAAGAAAATATTAAAGAACTTGAGGGCTATAAGTATAGCCCTATTTCTGATTCAAAATTTGGCAAATATGACTTTGTTTTAAAGTCACCTGGCATTAAGCCAACAGATGATATTGTGAAGCTTTTAGAAAAAGATAATGAAATAATATCTGACATAGAAGTTAGTCAGAGGATTTTTTCTGATAAAGAAAAAATAGCCATTACCGGTACAAATGGTAAGACCTCTACAACTTCAATGGTTGCTCACATTTTAAATGAGTGTGGTCATCCTGCCTACGCTGTAGGAAATATTGGCGAGGGGATTTTGTGGCAGATGTATGAGAAAAAAGGAGTCTTTGTAGAAGAACTTTCTTCTTTCCAGCTTCATGATACATCGACATACAAACCTCATATTGGTGCGATTTTAAATATAAAGGAAGACCATATTGATTGGCACGGATCTTTTGATGATTATATAGCTAGCAAACTAAAACTCGCTGCAAATCAAGATGAAAACGACTTTCTAGTTATAAATCATGAGGACGAAATAAGCCAAAATCATATCAAGGATTTTAAGGCCCAGGTCTATGAGTTTTCAAGTAGGAATATGGTCGATAGGGGACTATTCCTTGATGGAAATATGATTTGCCTAAGAAATGGTGGTTGTAATATTACTGAAATCCTTGATGTTAGAGATTTATCCGTAATAGGTCGTCACAATTATGAAAATGTTATGGCAGCTATTTTACTTACTTATTTGTATGGCTTGGATTTAGTTGATATTGTAAAGGCGATAAAAACTTTCAAGTCGATTTCCCATAGGCTTGAATACGTAAGAACTCTTTGTGGAATTGATTTTTATAATGATTCCAAGGGGACTAATGTAGATAGCTCTGTTAAAGCAATCGAAAGTTTTGATAGGCCAATTCTTATAATAGCTGGTGGCTATGACAAACATATTGATTATACAGATTTTGTTAAGGCTTTTAAGAAAAATGGTAAGGTCATGGTTCTAATGGGTGCTACCAAGGAAAAATTAAAAGCCTTGTGCGAAAAATACGGTATTAAATATATCTTAGTAAAGGATATGAAAGAAGCTATAGACACTGCCTATAAAAATGCAAAAAAAGGCGAAGTGGTTTTACTTTCTCCTGCAAGTGCGTCTTGGGATATGTATAAGTCCTATGAGGTAAGGGGAGATGAGTTTAAGGACCTTGTAAATAGATTGGAAGAAAAATGAGAGTGATTTTATCAGGTGGTGGTACAGGGGGTCATATTTATCCTGCTATCGCCATTGGGCAAAAAATTAGGGAAGAAAATCCTGATGCAGATATTATTTATGTAGGCATAAATGGTGGTCCAGAAGAAAAAATTGCTGAAAAAAACGGATATAAATTTGTATCCATTGATGCTATGGGAATCCCTAGAAGAATAAATAAAAAACTTTTTAAGGCTATTTTTAAAAATATCAAAGGTTTTATAGAAGCTAAGCGCATCATCAAAGATTTTAAGCCAGATCTTGTAATTGGTACAGGTGGCTATGTTTGTGCACCTATTTTATACCAGGCTACTAGGGCAAAAATTCCATCCGTAGTTCACGAATCGAATTCTTATCCAGGCATGGCATCAAAGTTTTTATCTCCAAGGGTAGATAAGGTTTTAATTTCCTATAAAGAAGCAGCTAAACACTTTAAAAAACAAGACAATATTGTAGTTACCGGAAACCCTGTTAGAAATAATTTCAACCTATCATATACAGACGAAGACCTCAAGGAACTTGGGATTGACAAAAAAATCCCGGTAGTATTTTCTTTTGGTGGGTCAAATGGTTCTTTTGCCTTAAATAAGGCTGTTATAGAAATGAGTAAAGATTTGAATGGTGAATTTTATCTCCTCCATCAAACAGGAAATAGGTATTACGATGATTTTCTAGAAAAATCTCATAAAACAAAATATCTCAAGACATTCAAATACATTGATAATATTGACTTGTTTTATGCCGTATCAGACCTAGTGATTGCTTCAAGTGGTGCTATGAGTCTTGCGGAAATCTCGTCTGTTGGCAAACCTTCGATTTTGATTCCAAAGGCATATACAACTGAAAACCATCAAGAATATAATGCCCGTACCTATGTTGACAATAAAGCTAGCCTTATGATTTTGGAAAAAGATTTGACTGCTAGCTTCCTTAAAACTCAAATAATGAGTATAATAGAGGATAAGGAAAAAATTAAAAACATGGGGGATAATGCTCGTAAGCTAGCTGATGATAAAGCTTTGGATAAAATCTACCAGCAGTTAAGAGAGCTAATATAAATGACAAATAAAAACGACGATAGGTTAATAAAAAAAGGATCTAGAGTATTTAACAAGCAATATATAGCCAAAAAACATAGTAAAGAAGTTGGCAACTCCAAGCTTTTCATCTTTGCCTTGTTTTTAGCTTTTTTATTAGGTGTTTTATATAATGTCTACACTCATCCTTATATGAAAATTCAAGATATATATATAAACGGTAATAGGGTTACAGATGATACAGAAATAATTAAAAAACTTAAATCACCACTTGGCAAAAATATTCTATTATACAATCCTAAAAAATATGAAAAAGATATAAAGAGTTTGGAATATATAAGATCAGCCAAGGTAAGGAAGGTTTTTCCTAAGATTTTATCTGTAAAGGTAGAAGAGGATTTTCCTATGTTTGAAATTAAAAAACATGGCAAGAAAATTCTTATCACTAACAATGGTTTGATTACAGATGAGAAACCAAAGAGCAAAGAAGCCAAATTCATTGAAATTAAGGCGAGCAATATAGAAACAACAATTGGAAAAAGCTTTACTTCATCAAAGGCTATCCAAGATTTTATAGAACAATTACAAGCTTCCTCCCTAATTGGGAGTGTAAGCCAATTAAATTTGGAAAATAAACTTGATATTGGTATAATGATACAAGGTATTGAGGTTAAGTTTGGCGATTTAAATAATATTTCTTTTAAGATTAAATTGCTAGAAAAAACCTTACAAGATATAAAAAACAAGGGACTAGAAGCGGTAAGTATCAACTTAAACAACGGAGACAATCCTATTGTGGTTGTAAAGTAAAGTCTTTTAGTAAAAATCTTAATAAGTAGAATAAACAATAGGGGGATTTTATGGCAAATATTAACATTGATATGGATAGCAACTCTTTAGCTAAGATTAAAGTTGTAGGAGTTGGTGGCGGTGGCAATAATGCTATCAGCAGGATGAGAGAAAACGGACTATCAGGAGTTGAGTTTTTAGCACTTAATACTGACCTACAAACTCTTCAAGAATCTAATGCAGATTTAAGACTTCAAATTGGTGAAAAATTAACAAGAGGTTTAGGTGCTGGTGCAAATCCAAGTGTTGGAGAAAAGGCAGCAGAAGAATCTAAGGGAGAAATTGAAGAAGCTATCAAAGGTAGCGACATGGTCTTTATCACAGCTGGTATGGGTGGTGGAACAGGCACAGGTGCAGCTCCAATTGTAGCTCAAGTTGCTAAGGAACTTGGCATCCTAACTGTAGGTGTTGTTACAAAACCATTTACCTTTGAAGGTAGGAAAAGAGCAAGCCAAGCAGAAGCAGGTATTGAAAAACTAAAGGAAAATGTAGATACCCTTATTACAATTCCAAATGATAGACTCCTTCAAATAGTTGAAAAAAGAACATCAATGGTAGAAGCTTTCAAAATGGCTGACCAAGTTTTAATGGATGCTGTAAGCGGTATTTCAGAATTGATTGCTGTTCCAAATGTAATCAACTTAGACTTTGCCGATGTTGAGTCAATCATGAGCGATCAAGGTATAGCTCACATGGGTATTGGTAGGGCAAGCGGTGAAAACAGAGCTGTTGATGCTGCTAAGGCTGCAATTAACTCTCCACTTCTTGAAACAAGCATTGAAGGAGCAAATGCAGTATTACTTAACGTTACTGCTGCAGAAGTCGGCTTGATGGAAGCAAACGAAGCTGCAGAATTAATTAGAGAATCTATTGACTCTGATGCAAATATTATCTTTGGTGTTGGCCAAGACGAATCTCTAGGAGACGAAATCAAGATTACTGTTATTGCAACAGGTTTTGACAATAACTCAAAAGCTCGTAGGTCTGATAGAAACGCTAATAGGGCTGATGAGCTAAGAGCTCCACAAAGAAATGCGCAAGCAAGTCAAGTAAAAAAATCATCAAATCCTTTTGACGATATAGATCTTCCAGATTTCTTAAAATAATATGAGATGTCCCTATTGCAACTCAACCAATACCAGAGTAGTTGATTCTAGGTCGACTGATGATGACAGGGCTATCCGCAGGAGAAGACTCTGCGAAGACTGCGATAAAAGATTTTCAACCTATGAAAGGTATGAAGATTCAACTGTAATGATAATCAAAAAAGATGATACAAGAGAGACCTTTGACCCAAGAAAGGTGATTTCAGGAATTGTAAAATCTTGCCAAAAACGACCAGTAACAATGGATCAAATAGAAGAAGTAGCTAAAAACATCGAAACTAAAGTCAACCACACTGGAAAAAAAGAAGTGACTTCAACATATATAGGTGAGCTTGTCATGGATGAGTTAAAAAATCTTGATTCTGTAGCCTATGTCAGATTTGCTTCTGTATATAGGGAATTTAAGGATTTGGAGTCCTTCTATGAGGAGATTATAAATTTAAAAGATGATAAAGGTGCTAACTCTTAGCATCTTTTTTCTTTAAGGAAGAAGTATGGATTTATTTGAACTAAATAGAAAAATTGAAATGGAAAAATCTGCTCCTCTGGCTGATAGACTTAGACCCCAAACACTTGATCACTACATAGGCCAAGAACATTTGGTAGGTGAGGGCAAGATTATAAGAAGGATGATCAAGGCCGATAGGATTTATTCTTGTATTTTTTATGGGCCGCCTGGTGTGGGAAAGACAACTCTGGCAAAGATTATCTCAAATTCAACCCATATGGCCTTTGAGGAAGTATCAGCTGTGGCTAGTGGGATAGGAGATTTAAAAGAAAAAATCCAAATTGCCAAGGATAACCTAGCCTATGAAAATAAAAAAACAATTTTATTTGTAGATGAAATCCATAGGTTTAACAAAAGTCAGCAAGATTATCTCCTACCCTTTGTGGAAGATGCGACTATAATTCTTATAGGAGCTACAACAGAAAATCCTTACTTTGAAGTAAACAAGGCTTTGATTTCAAGGATGTATGTCTTTGAATTAAAGGAACTAACTGATAAAAATCTTAATGACTTGATAGACCTTGCCCTTAATACTGATGAGGTTTTAAAAAATAAAAATATAAGTCTTAGCGATAAGGCGAGGGATAAGTTAATAAAATACTCAAACGGAGATTCTAGAGCCCTTTTAAATGCTTTAGAAATCGCTATATTTTCAGAAAATGAAAAAGATGGTAGAATAAAAATAGACTCTGAAACTATTGAGAATTCTACAACAAAAAAGATTGCTGTTTATGATAAAAATGGTGACAGACACTATGACACTATTTCGGCCTTTATCAAGTCGATGAGGGGGTCAGATATAGATGCGAGTTTGTATTATTTGGCTAAGATGCTAGTTTCTGGCGAAGATATAAAATTTATAGCAAGAAGGATGATAATTTTTGCGGCAGAGGATATATCAAACGCAGATCCCTTTGCTTTGGTTTTAGCAAATTCGACCTTTGAAGCGGTAAACAAGATAGGAATACCAGAAGCAAGGATAATATTAGCCCAGACCGTCACTTATCTAGCAGCAGCTGTCAAAAGTAATACAACTTATCTTGCCATAGATAAGGCTCTTGATTTTGTAAGAACAAATCAAGATAAGACTGTACCAAACAAATTAAAAGATAGCCATTATCCAGGGAGTAAAAACCTAATTACAGAAGAATATATTTACCCTCACGACCATGGTGGATATGTAAATACAACTTACTTGCCAGATGATTTTGCAGGCGAAAAATTTTATCAGGCAAAATACCTAGGCTATGAAAAAGAAATGATTGAAAGATTAGAAAAAATAAAGGAAGGCAAAAATGAAGATTAGAGAATTAATGAGAGAAGCGGACAGCTTCGTTGATAAGAAAGTAACAATCGAAGGCTGGATAAGAAACTCTAGATTTAGCAAAAACGTAGGATTTATCGACCTAAATGACGGTTCTACTTTTAAAAACCTCCAAGTTGTAGTTGGTAGTGAAATTGAAAATTACGACGAACTTGACAAGCAACACCTATCTGCATCTTTGTGTGTGGAAGGAAAATTTGTTGCCACAGGCAATAAAAAAAATCCTTACGAAATCCAAGCAGATAAGGTAGTCGTATTAGGTGAATCATCAGAAAAATTCCCTATCCAAAAGCAAAGACAAACCTTTGAATTTATGAGAACTATTCCTCATCTTAGGCCAAGAACAAATACCTACAGGGCAGTCTTTAGACTTCGTTCAATCTTAGCCTTTGGTCTTCATAAGTTCTTCCAAGAAAGAGACTTTGTTTATGTAAATCCACCAATCATCACAGCAAGCGATGCTGAAGGTGCTGGTGAAATGTTTAATGTTACAACTATCGACCCTAACGATCCACCAAGAAGAGAAGATGGAAAAGTCGATTACAATAAAGATTTCTTTAGCAAAAAATCTTATATGACTGTATCTGGTCAGCTAGAAGCAGAAGACTATGCTCTTGCCTTTGGTAATGTTTATACATTCGGTCCTACCTTTAGGGCAGAAGTTTCAAACACCCCAAGACATGCCGCAGAATTTTGGATGCTAGAGCCTGAAATGGCCTTTGCAGACTACAATGTTTGCATGGATACAGCAGAAGACATGATAAAATACGCCATTAACTATATCCTAGAAAATGCCAAAGATGAAATGGAATTTTTCAACCAATGGATAGATAAGGGCTTAATTGAAAGACTAACTAAACTTCGTGATTCCGAATTTGTAAGGATTACCTATACAAAGGCTATTGACTTATTAAAAGAATCTGGCGAAAAATTTGAATTCCCAGTTGAATGGGGCATGGACCTACAAACTGAACACGAAAGATACCTGTCTGAACAAATCGTAGGAGGTCCAGTATTTGTTACTGATTACCCAAAAGACATCAAGGCCTTCTACATGAAGAGAAACGACGATGGCAAGACAGTAGCTGCCTTTGATATGCTTGTGCCAGGAGTTGGTGAGTTAATCGGTGGTTCTCAAAGGGAAGAAAGATATGATGAACTTGTAAAATCAATGGAAGATAATGGTCTAAAACCAGAAGAATATCAAAACTACCTTGACCTAAGAAGGTTTGGTACAGTTGTTCACTCAGGATTTGGTCTCGGCTTTGAAAGAGCTATGATGTATGTCACAGGCATGAAAAACATTAGAGACGTAATAGCTTATCCTAGGTATGTAAATGCCTTTGCAAGGGAAAATTAGGAGGAATGATGAAAGAATATAATCCAAATGCCATTGAGAAAAAATGGCAAAAAATATGGAAAGAAGAAAAAACTTTCAAGTCTGAAATAGATAGGAATAAAAAGAAATTTTACCCACTTGTAGAATTTCCTTATCCATCTGGCCAAGGTCTCCACGTTGGCCACCCTCGTCCATACACAGCTATAGATGTTGTGGCTCGTAAGAGAAGACTTGAGGGAGAAAATGTAATCTATACCATGGGTTGGGATGCCTTCGGTCTTCCTGCAGAAAATTATGCAATAGAAAATAAAATCCACCCAGCAATTATTACAGAAAAAAATATCGACCACTTTAGGGGCCAAATGGAATCTATTGGTTTTTCCTTCGATTGGGATAGGGAAATAAATACAACTGATCCAGAATATTACAAGTGGACCCAATGGATTTTCCTACAAATGTATAAGAAAGGTCTTGCTTATAAATCTGAAACATCAGTAAACTGGTGTCCTTCTTGTCTTGTTGGTCTTGCTAACGAAGAAGTAGTTGACGGCAAGTGCGAAAGATGTGGGGCAGATGTTGAGCATAAGCTTAAAAACCAATGGATGCTAAAAATTACAGCCTATGCAGATAGGTTAATTGATGACCTTGCTGATGTTGATTTTGAAGATAGGATAAAGACTAGCCAAATAAATTGGATTGGCAGAAGCCATGGTGCCGATGTAAATTTCAAAATCAAGGGCAAGGACGAAAAACTTACAGTTTATACAACCAGACCGGATACAATTTTTGGTGTATCTTATATGGTTGTATCTCCAGAACACCCAATCCTAAAAAAATACAAGGACGAAATAAAAAACTATGATGTAATTGTTGACTACCAACACCAAGCCAGCCTTAAATCTGATTTTGAAAGGTCAGAATTAAACAAGGACAAAACTGGAGTCATGATTGAAGGCCTATCTGCAATTAACCCTCTAAATGAAAAAGAAATTCCAATTTGGGTTTCTGACTATGTTTTAATGGGTTATGGTACAGGTGCAATCATGGCAGTTCCTGCTCACGATGAACGTGACTTTGAATTTGCCAAGAAATTTGATATGCCAATCATCCCTGTTTATGACTCAGAAGAAGAACTTCCAGTAACAGACATTGAAAAAGGAAGATCAATTAATTCTGATTTTCTAAACGGACTATCAGCTAGTGAAGCAAAGAAAAAAGCCATTGCCTATATTGAAGAAAAAGGCCTCGGCAAGGCAAAGACCAATTTCAAACTCCGTGACTGGGTATTTTCTAGACAAAGATACTGGGGTGAACCAATTCCAATGGTTTATTGCGAAGATTGCGGTTGGGTGCCAGTAGATGAAAAAGATTTGCCAGTAAAATTACCTGAAATTGAGTCTTACACACCAACAGCCACAGGTGAATCTCCACTTGCAAAGATTGACGAATTTGTAAATACAACCTGTCCACACTGCGGTAAGCCAGCCAAAAGAGAGACAGACACCATGCCACAATGGGCAGGGTCTTCTTGGTACTATCTAAGGTATGCAGATCCTCATAATGATAAAGCTCTAGCAAGCAAGGAAGCCTTAGACTACTTCACACCAGTTGATTGGTACAATGGTGGAATGGAGCATACAACCCTCCACTTATTATATTCTAGATTTTGGCACAAGGTTTTATATGATATAGGCGTAGTTCCAACCAAAGAACCATACATGAAGAGGACAAGCCATGGTATGATCC
>NZ_CAUPHG010000026.1:0-18662 GCF_963510915.1 uncultured Anaerococcus sp.
TTGATTAGCCATTTTCCTCTCTCTTTCTTTTACGCCCGTCCGGGCGTTTGATAATTTTTGGAAATCGCTCAGGATTATTCCCAAGCTCGCTCTGTCAGAGTTTCCTTATGCATTGGCCTATACATAAGCAACATCCAACTTCAAAGCACCTATATATGATACGCCATATATAACCATTTGGCAAGTAATTATTTTAGTTTTCTAAGCTCATCACTAATCTAAAAAAACTTAAATAAATATTTAGACTTGCCTAGGCCATTTATTAATATACTTGCAAAAATATTAATTTACAAGAAAATCTCTAGTAAATTAAATATTTTACAAAACTTCCTTCTATATATAATATATAGAGTTCTATAATAAACAATAAAAAAGTCATAAAAAAAAGAAACTCTCATCAAGATTTCTTTTCATTAATCTTTATCCAAACACTTACTGTTAGAGGCACCAAAAGCGAAGTCAAAATCACAACTGTTCCCAACTGTGCTGCCGCAAGGTTTGCATATGGTTCCCAAGACTTATCAAGGTCAGCCACAAGAGCTGGTACAATTACAGAATTACCTGCTGCTGTATAGATAGAAATCGCAGCCCAACCTGGTCTTTTGTTGATGAAAATATCTGCCGGTAGGCTTATAACAAAGGCAGCTAAAACTGTAATAACCGATAAAATAATTCCTGCAATACCGCCGTTAAAAATAGCCTTTAAATCAATTCCAGTTCCTATTACAAAGCCTAAAAATGGCATGATGTATTTTTGTGTCCCAAAGAGAAAATCACAGAAATTTTTATCTATATTTCCCAAAAATATTCCAACAATAATAGGAAAGGCCAAATCTAGAATTGATGTCGGGGTAATATCAGCAACTCCTAGCATGGATAGGGTTAAAAATGTAAAAATAGGTACAGAAATAATGGCTGTGATGGCCGCACTGGCCACATCATACTCATCACCATAATCACCGATAAGGCCTATAAAAAGCGCATTATTGTGATTTGAAATCGCCGCTATAAAGGTCAAGGCAGATATTCCAAAAAATCCTTCCCTACCAAAAAGTTTAAAAAATTTAAATCCTAAAACTATAGCCGTAAGCCACTTAGATAAGAACAAAACCAATCCCCTGTGAAGGGCAAGCCTTAGCCTTTTTATTGTTAGCTGACTGCCTACAGCCACCAAAGTTATATCAATAATAGCATTAAGAGCCTCCTTGCTAGTTATAGCTGCTGTCATTGGCCCAAACTTAAATAGATTTGGTGAAAGTGTATATAGTATAGACGCCAGGATCATCGGCACAACAATAGTCGCTGCTGGCACTTTTTTAAAAATTTTAGAAAGCATATATTCCTCCATAATAAGGCTATTATACTTATTTATTAAAAAAACTACGATTATTTTATTACTTTTCAATCTTTACGTATATTCAAAACTATTTACAACAAAAATAAAAAACGCCAAGGAAAATTTCCCCCAGCGTTTTATTGGTAATTTTTTACTTATAGTCTATTATTTATCCAAGAAATTATATCTCCAATTACTTCATCTTTGGCATATTCATTCATGATTTCATGGTAAAGACCCTTGTATATTTTAATTTGGCAATCTTTTGATGAGTTGTTTTCAAAAAAGTCAAATGAATCTTTGAAATTAACTAGGGCATCGTCCCTACCGTGGAGGATTAAAACTGGGTAAGAAAAGTCTTTTTCATTTTCCTTAAACCAAGCTATTCCGTCTTTTAATGCATATAAAAGACCAAGTTGGTATTTTTTAAGGTTTAATGGGTCAGCAACATAGGCTTCTACAACTTCTTTTACAGAGCAAACCCCATCGCCAAGCTCGTTTGGAAGTTCTGTGTGTGGGTCAAGGCCAGGACCAACCATTTCAGTCAAATTATTATTATCGTGTGTAAGACCACCTGAAGTGATGATTCCAGCAAGGCTCTTATTTTTATACTTTGCCCCGTATAGGCTTACTGCAAAACCACCCATAGAATGGCCTAGCAAGAATACTGGCTTATCAGGATTTTCTTCTATAGCCTTATCTACAACTACATTTACATCTTCTAGCATGTCTTCGTAGTTCTTATAAAATCCTCTCTCGCCTTGAGACTTGCCGTGGCCCCTGTGGTCAAACCTGTAGGTTGAAAAACCTGCCTGGTGGAATTTTTCAGCCACATAATCGTACCTACCAGAATATTCTGCCAAGCCGTGAACAATAACAACTGCAGCCTTGGCATTTTTCGCTTCTTCCTTGTTGAAAAATAAAGATGTGCCATCAAAGGATTCAATAAAATTTGTCATAACCATTCCTCCAAATTTTTCTATCTTGAATATTTGCTTTCATAAACAAAAGCTTCTTATATATTAATACCCCTAAATGTGGTTTCCTTTTCAATTAATTTAACCTTAAGGGCAATATTTGTCTGAGCTTCTTCATCATTTAAAATCTTAAGAAGATTATCAATCGCAAGATTAACCTGATCAGAAATCCTCTGATCTATGGAAGTTATGGCTTGGTTGGTATATTCAGTATCATTAATATTATCAAAGCCTATGATACCAATATCTTCAGGGATTTTTATTCCTTCATTTGCCATGAGTTTATAAGCCTTAACAGCAAGCCTCAACCTCCTAAAAATAAGCTGACTTCCAGTAGCCACAAGAGTCACATCAATCAAATCATTAAGCCCCTCCTTGCCAGCAATAGCATAAGTCATAGGCCCAATTTGTAAAATATCTGGTACAAGAGTATTTAATATAGATGCAAAAAAACATAGGCACCACAATATTAGCCGCCGGCACCCACTTAAAAAATCTAGAAACCATATTCCCTCCGTAATAAGGTTATTATTCCTATTTTAAACAAAAGTCCATGGATTAGGAATTTTATAAAATAATAAATAATATTAATGTTTACGCTTTAATGAAGATAATCATCTGTAATAAAAATATAAAATCAACTTGTAGTTTAAACTATATACAGAATAGAGGATAATAACATGAATTTATCTTCTTTGTCTTAAATTCAAAAACCCGCCAAAAGGCGGGTTAGGATTGTGCTATAAAATTCCTATAACACCATAAAATATTGTTGCGACTATTGTCATTGTCAAACCTACTAAGGATTCATAGGCTATAAGTTTTATTCTTTCTTTGAATGCCATCTTTACACTACCGCCTGTGGCGTGGAAGAATGATCCGTGTGGTAGATGATCAAGAACAGTTGCTCCTGAATGAATCATTGCAGCTGATGCTAGGCCAGATACGTCTGATTTTAGTAAAGTTGATCCGAAAACTTCACTTGCTACAGTAGAACCTGATGTTGTAGAAGCTGTAGCTGCACTCATTAAAATACCTGAAATTGGTGCTAGCATGAATAATGGCAAACCAAGACTATCGATTGTGGAAATAATGTCATTACCTAGGTTTGAATTTTGTATTATTCCTGCAAGTGTGCCTGTTCCTATTAATATTATTGCAACATTTATCATTGAATTTAAGCCATGGTTTGCAAAGCCTAAAAAGTCTCTCATCTTACCCATTGCAAGAGCTCCAATTAGACCTCCTAATGGCAAGGCTAACATTGGATCTACTGTAATATTCGCTAGTGGTCTTAGGGCAAGAAGAACAATGGCTACAAGTGGGCCAACCATAGATTTCCCAAATGAAGGAAGTTCTTCATTTTCTCCTGTAAGATCAAGTTCAGTTTCTGTAACATAAGTACCTTGTTTTTTTAGCATCCTTGCTAAGAAATAAGTAACTATTAATCCACATATTGCCGGAATAATTCCTGCCATCATAACAGATGTAAGCGGTTCAGAAAAAGCAGATGAAACAGCAATTGCGTTAGGGTTTGGTGACATTATGTTTCCTGCCTTGCCCCCACCAATCATAGCTAATAAAATTGCTCTTTTTGAAACGCCAAGCTTATAAGCAATTGCCATTGCTATTGGTGCTACGGTAATAACCGCTATATCTATAAATACTCCAACAGTTGTTAACACCATAGTTGCAATAGCAAGGGCTAGTAGGGCCTTCTTTTCACCCAAAATATCAATAATTTTTTGAGCAATAGAATCTGCTGCTTTTGATTTAATTAAGGTACCTGCCAAGACTCCTGCCGCTAGTATCCTTAAAACCGTTGTCATCATTCCACCAGCACCAGTTGTCATTAGGCTGATAGTTTCTCCAACACTTGCTCCACCTATAAGACCGCCTATTAGAGCTCCTAACATTAGGGAATATACAGCTGGTATTTTAGCAAATATCAACATAATAGTTAATATCAATCCAAGCAAAGCTCCCAAACTAGTTATTGTAACTTCCATATTTTCTCCTTTAATTTATTAGTATTATTGCACAATCATTAACGTTTGTACCTGTAGGACCAGTTTTTATAAGCTGGTCTATCTTTTTTAAGGCAGTATAAGAATCATTATTTGCTAAGACTTCATCAAAATTTATGCCTAGTTTTTCAAGTTTCTCCATTGTACTGCCGTCAACATAAGCACCTGCGGCATCAGTAGGTCCATCTGTACCATCTGATGAATAACTCATGATTACCACATTATCTAAATTTGCAATTCCTTTTGCGCTGGCGAAAGCTAATTCTTGATTTCTTCCGCCTAGGCCCTTACCCTTTAGGTAAACAACAGTTTCTCCGCCTAGGATATAAGCTTTTTTATCAAGTCTTTTACTTTGTTCTCTTGCAATCGCACTTAAAACTTTGCCTACTTCTTTTGCTTCATTATCCAAACTGGTTGTAAGTAGGTCTACATCATATCCTTCTTTTTCTAGAATACTCTTTGCTTCAAGACAAAGCTGGTCAACACTTCCTGAGATATTAATAAGACTGTTGTTTAATTCCTTCACAGTTTCTATCTCAAGGGCTTTTAAAGCTTCATCTGATAGGGATAAGTCATATTTTTTTACAATATCAAAAGCTTCTTTACAAGTAGATTTGTCAACATAAGTTGGGCCAGACGCAATCATGTCAGGCCTATTGCCAACAACGTCTGATAAGATGATATTATATACTGTGGCAGGTTTACAAATTTCTGCAAACTTACCACCCTTAACCTTTGATAGTCTTTTCCTAATTGTGTTTATTTCAATAATATTAGCACCCTTTTCTAGGAGCTGATTATTGATATCTTGTATCTCAGAAAAGCCCACAACTGGTATTTCGAAAAGGGCTGATCCGCCGCCGGATATGAGCATAACAACCAAATCATCCTCAGTCAAATCTTTTACCAAATCATATGCATACTTACTTGCAATAATAGTGTTATCATCTGATATTGGATGACCCGCCTCAAAGCACACCGCTCCTTCAAGATCAGATGTAAGATGGTCGTACTTAGTAATAACCACTGCATCATCAAATTTAACATCAGATTCTAAAGCTGTTTTAGCCATCTGATAAGCGGCCTTACCTATCGCTATCAAAATCTTTCTCCCCTTATTTGAGGGCAAATTTTTAAGCTCTTGTTTCACAGCATTATCTGGCAGACACTTTTCTATAGATCCGTCCACAACCTTTTTTATTAGTTTCTCCATAGCTCTCCTTTCTTCTTTCGTAATATGTAACAAGTAAAGATAAATTAATAGCCATTAACCAACTACAGGTAATAATAAATCACTATAATTTATTAACTTATATCTTGATTTTATTATAGCAAACATGACTTTTTAAATTCTATGGTATATAATACAAATAAACACGTTTTCCCAATATAGGTTTTTGGTACTCATGCCAAGAGAGGATTTTTATGAAGATTAATAATACACTTGCTCAATCAATTGTAGAAAGTCTTAGAAACACAATCAAGCAAGATATAAATTTTATAGATAACAATGGAATCATAATCGCTTCAACAGATAAAAAAAGAATTAACACCATCCACAAGGGTGCCCTTATATGTTTAGAAAAGAGAGAAACTGTTGCAATTATACGTGATGATCAATATCCAGGTTCCAAAAAAGGAGTCAATCTACCAGTTAATTTTCAAGACGAAATAATTGGTGTAATCGGTATATCAGGAGATCTCGATATTGTAGAAAAATATGGTAATATCATCAAAAAAATGACAGAAATTCTCCTTAAAGAAGAGTGGATTAAAGAAAGCCAATCTGCAAAGCTTGAAAATAGCAAATTAATTATAGAATCTATTTTAAATTCTCAATTATATCACCTAGATCTTGTCCCTAAATCACTAGAAAATTCTTTTAAACACTTTTCTGTAGCAGAAATCCCTCTTGATGAATTAGGTTTTGATATAAAAAGAAATTTGGTTAGGTATTCTGAATCAAATTATGAAAAAGATAAAATTTACTCCACTATAATTCATGATAAATTTATTAACATTTATATAGATAGCAACGAAGAAAAAATAACAAACCACCTTTCAAAATTGTATGCCACATACAAAAACAACCACAATTTGTCTCTTGATTTTGGTATTAGCGATACATTTATCGATATAGAAGAAGCGAGAACCTACTATAATCAGGCCCTTAAAGCTTGTGATTGGGCTAAAGTAAGCAAATCTAATCCGATTTTATTTTACAAAAATATGCACATGGGTCTTTTGATAACCTCATTGGATGAAAAAGACTTGTTAGAGTATTCAAAAAGAATCTTAAAATCTATAGACCCTAATGATATAAAATTTTACCAGGACTTATTTTTCCTCTATGGAAAACACAACGGTTCAATTAGCAAGATATCAAGAGATATGTATATGCACAAAAATTCAATCCAATATAGGATAAATAAATTAAAAGAGCTTACCGGCTATGATCCAAGAAATTATAATGATTATGTAATTTTGTGGTTTGCTTTTCTTACAATAAAAAAATAGGAAGATGGAATTCTTTATAATAATTTTATTAAAAATCTAAAACCTAAAACTAGATAATAAGACCTAATATTAAATAAAAACAACCACAACAAACCATAACCTTGATTGGGTCGTAGTCTTTTTTCTGCATGATTATGAAGGCTCCAAGGAATAAGCCTAGCATTTTATAGTCAAGGTTTTCTATTGCCATGGCATTTACATCAAATAGGGCAGTTTTTAGTATATCTAGGCCTGCTATTAGGATCATTACGACAATTGCTGGTCTTAAAAATTTTAGGATGTCTGTTATCAAGTCTAGGTCCTTATATTTTTTATAAAAATATGATAGGCCGCCTACTATGATGGCAGATGGCAAGATACAGCCCATTGTTGCTGCAAGGCTTCCTGGAAAACCTGCAACTCTTTGGCCAACAAAGGTGGCTGAGTTTAGGGCGATTGGCCCTGGGGTCATTTGGCTGATTGTGATTAGGTCGTTAAATTCTCCCACGGCAAGCCAGCCGTTTTCTACGACTACTTCTTGTTGGATTAGGGCTAAGGCTGCATAGCCTCCGCCAAAGGAGAAGAGTCCGATTTTAAAAAAGCTTATAAATAATTTAATTAGCATGGTCCCTCCTTTTTATTAGTGAATTTACTAGGCCAAGTAAAATTAGGCCACCAATTATATAAACAATGTTGACTTTAAGAAAATATCCTAAAACAAAAGCGATAACCATAATTACCGGCACAAATTTTAATTTTTCTTTAAGTAAGTCTTTGGCCATATCATAGGAAACCTTAAAAATCAGGGCGGCAATAGCAGCCTGCATTCCCTTTAAGAAACTTGCTATATAATGATTTGCTATGAAGGCTTCGTAAAACATTGATATTACAGATATTATCACTAGAGGTGGGATGGCTGTACCTAAAATCGCCACAAACATTCCAGTAAGGCCTCCCGTTTCATAGCCTACTACTATTGATGCATTTATAGCAACAGCCCCAGGTGCTGACTGGGCAATGGCTGTCATGTCTAGCATTTGGTCCTTGTCTATCCATTTTAATTTATCTACAAAGGTATCTTTCATCAAGGTCAATATCACATAGCCCCCGCCAAAGGTGAAGGCTGAGAGATAGAGAGTTGATTTAAAGATTTGCCATAATTTATTCTTCATAAGTCCTCTTTCTTCTTATATCTTACTATATTTTTGGGTATAATAAAGTGAGGTGGATATGAAATTAATACTAGCAGTTGATAAGAATTGGGCAATAGGTCTAGATAATAAGATGCTTTACGACTTAAAAAAAGATCTCAAACATTTTAAGGAAACTACGACGGATAGCCTTGTAATAATGGGAAGAAAGACCTTTGATTCTATGAGTTCTGCTCTTCCAAATAGGGAAAATATTATTTTGACTAGGGACAAAAATCTAAAAAGGGATGGCGCCTTAGTCTTTAATGATATTTCCGAAATTATTTCTTATGTGAAAAATTCTCCAAAGGAGGCCTTTGTAATTGGCGGCTCTGAGATTTGCAAGCTTTTCTTAGCTTATATCGATGAGGCAATAATCACAAAAATTGACGCACAAAGTCCAGCAGACACCTACCTCCACAACTTTGATACGGATTCAAATTTTGAAATCGTTGAAGAAAGTAAACCCATAAACGATGAAGGAAAAAAGATAAAATTCGTAAGATACAAAAGAAAGGAAAATAAATGAAAGATAAGATATTATTCGTAAGCGATCTCTGTCCAGATTGTGCAGGGATTTTAGGAGAAATTAAAGACGGTTCCAAAAAATACGCTGACTGTGATGTAGTAAACATCACATCATCAATGCCAAGCCTAAAACTATTCCTAAAATACAGGGACACCCTCCCTGGCTACCAAGAAGTAAGAGAAGCCCACAGAGCAGGCGTGCCATCTGTGGTAATTGGAGAAAATGAAGTAGAATTTTTATAAATTCCAACTATAAATGATTTCTGTTTAGAAAAGCCTGGCTCTTGCCAGGCTTTTTCCGTCCTTTAAATTATAGGATTTGGTTAATTTTTTCCTTCAATTTCTTTGTTTCTTCTTCTACATTTGGGCTATCCATGATTGCCCTTACTACACAGATCCCGTCCACACCTGAACCTGCTAGGATATCTACATTATCAATATTAAGACCACCTATGGCGTAGACTTCTATGCCCACATTTTTTTTGATTTCTTTTAAAGTTTCCACGCTGGTTCTTTTGGTTTTGACGTGGGTTTTGGTTTCAAATATTGCCCCAACTCCTAGATAATCAGCACCTTCTTTTTCCGCTTCTTGGGCAGCTTCTACAGACTTTGCTGTTGCCCCTATAAGAGCATCAGGTCCTAAAAGTTTTCTTCCAAGCTCTATTGGCATATCATCCGCACCGAGGTGGACTCCAAGGCCAAGGGCCCAAGCCAAATGGGGTTTATCATCAATTAGCATTGGAACTTTGTAGGAATCACAAAGGGCCTTGACCTTTTTGCCAAGCTCTAGGATTTCCAAGTCAGTCTTGTCTTTTTCTCTCAATTGGAGGATATCAACTCCTCCTTTTAAGGCAGCCTCGATTCTTTCCAAGAATTCTTCCTCGCTATACTTATCCGAATTTGTCACAAGATATAGTTTTTTCAAAATTTTATCTCCCTTACTTTTGCTTTTTTGCTTATTTCTTCATTACTAATTAGGCTTATCTCGTCCATGAGATTTACAAAAAATGTGTAAAGCCTAGGCGTATCTGTTTTTTCTGCCGCAATTTCCATAATAAGCAGACCACAAATAGTTGCCGAAACAGGGTCAGTTACAGCCATTAGACTTGAAATCATTGCAGTTAACATACAGCCTGTACCCGTAATTTTGCTTAGACTTTCAACCCCATTATCAATGGCAAAATAAGAATTTCCCCCAATAACTAGGTCAGTTTTGCCTGTGATTAAGACTGTTGACTGGTATTTTTGGGCAAAGTCCCTTGCTTCCCTGGCAATTTTTTCAATATTCGATCCCCAAAGCTCGTCAGCCTTGCCAACATCAATGCCCTGGGCGTTTGATAACCCACTAGCAAGGGTCCTGATTTCTGAGGCATTTCCCTTAATTAAGTCAAAATGATACTTGTCTAAAAGTTTCTTGGCGAAATTATAGCGAAGAGTAGAGGCACCGACCCCTACCATATCAATGGTTAGGGGGATATTTTTCTTATTAGCCTCCTCGCAGACCCTATCAATGGCAACCATTCTTTCACTTGTAATATTACCCAGGCTTAGGCTTAGGCAAGCAGAAATATCTACAATTTCAGATACCTCTTCTGGATGGGCAGCGCAAATTGCCTTAGCTCCCATAAATAAGATGACATTTGCTACCATATTTATGGCGATTGGATGGGTGATAGAGTGAACTAGGGGTTCTTTTTCCCTTAACATCTCCCTCGCTTCTAATATTTTTTCTAAATCAAACATTACCCTTCCTTTCTATTTCCAAATTATTTTTAAATTTTTTACAAAATATCTTAGAGATTGATATAGTCTGTGAATACTGGGGTCATACCTAGGTTTTTTAAGTCATTGAAGGTTTCTGCTGTTGACCTTGCATCGTCAATTTCAAATTGTTCATCACCCTCATCGGCACTTTTCTTTGACCTATGTCCGATTGATGTATCAACAGATGCTGAAATTTTTGTAGCGGCGTAGCTTACGGCTAAATTTCTAAAATCTTTTGACTCCCTGGTTGAAAGAGTAATTGAGGCAAAAGGTAAAAACATCCTAATAGCAGCCATGATTTGGAAAAACTTTTTATCATCTACTATGTTGAATTTTAGTGAATTATCCGCACCATGAGTTGGCCTTATCCTTGGTAAAGAAATGGCAATTTCTGCATGAGGATATTTTTTCTGAATTTCGCTTGCGTGGATTGCAAGTTTAAAGGCTTCTTCGATAGGATCTCCCAAGCCGAAAAGTGTTCCAAAACCAACTCCCCTAAAACCTGCCTGGAGGGCTCTTTCCTGGGTATCGAACCTATAGGAAAAACTCCTCTTATGGCCGTAAGGGTGATAGTAGTCGTAGGTTTCAGGGTTGTATGACTCTTGGAATACTGTCACAAAATCTGCCCCGACTTCTCTTAAAACCTTGTAATCTCCCACATTGGCTGGGTAAACCTCGATACCTATTACCTTAAAATACTTGCTAGCTATTTTACAGGCTTCGGCAATGTATTCTATTGAAGAAAATTTTTGAGATTCGCCTGTTAGGATTAAAACATCTTCAATACCTGTTTCTGCAAGCGCCTTCATCTCCTCTTCTATTTCCTCATAATTTAATTTCGCCCTTTTTATATCAGATTTGGCCCTAAATCCACAATACCTACAAGAATTTTCGCAGTAATTTGCTATATAAATCGGAGAAAATAAGCAAACATTGTTGCCAAAATATCTTATTCTTTTCTCCTTTGCAAACTCTGCCATATACTCTAGGTATTCTTCTGCCTCATCGCTTAGGAGGTTATATAAATCTCTTGGAGTAAGAGATGATGACTCAAAACTAGCCAGCACATCAGCCTTGGTAACTTTGGTGTTTTTTACTTCTTCGTAGGATAATTTTACCCTTTCTTTGATATCTGAATCGATTATATCCATTTCTGGGAAATAATCGAGCACACTTTTTATATTCATATCAGTCAAAAAAGTCTCTTAATGGTGAAGATGGGTCTGCACCTGCTTGTAAAACCCTACCTGGTTTTGCAAGGTAGGCGAGTCTTCCTCCTTCTATTCCGTGTTTAAAAGCCTTTGCCATCAAATTTATATCGCTGGCAGAAGCTATACCTGTGTTTGCCATGATAGCTGCGGCTCCCATTTCCATTGCTTCTGCTGCCTGACTTGGCACGCCAATTCCCGCATCAACAATAACTGGTAGGTCTATTTCATCAATTATTATTTTTATAAAATCACGGGTAGCAAGGCCCTTATTAGAACCGATTGGGCTGGCAAGAGGCATGATGGCAGAAGCTCCTGCATCCCTCAAGTCCCTAGCAAAGTTTAAATCTGGATACATATAAGGAAGAACTACAAAGCCCTCTTTGGCGAGGATTTCTGTTGCCTTTAGAGTTTCAACATTGTCTGGCAAAAGGTATTTTGAATCTCTCATGATTTCGATTTTCACAAAGTTTCCACAGCCCATTTCCCTGGCAAGCCTTGAAATCCTAATAGCTTCATCAGCATTTCTTGCCCCTGAAGTGTTTGGGATAATGGTAACTTCTTTTGGTATGTAATTTAAAATATTTGCCACATCCTTGGTATTTGCTCTTCTAAGGGCAACAGTAATCATCTGTGAGCCAGCAGATTTGATAGCTGCATCAATTAATTCTGGTGAATATTTGCCAGATCCAAGGATAAACCTTGACTCAAATTTCTTATCTCCAAGTACTAAATAATCTTTATTTTCCATTTCTTTCTCCTATAATAACTTTAAGCGCTAAGAGGGCTTCTATATTTGCTACAATTCCTAGATAAGGCGCGTACAAACCTTGAACTTGACTTGATTTGAAGTCCCCAACCATAGTAACATTTTCTATTTTTTTTACTTTTATATCTGAAAAATCTCCAAGTCCCGACAGGCCTGAAGCCATAATTAATTTTTTGTCATTCCTTCCCAAAAAATATTCAAAAACCAAGCTTTTCATCTCTTTTTTGTCAAAGGCTTCGATGAAAACATCGGTTTTTTCTGCGATTTCGCTCAAGTTTTCTTTTGAAATCAAAACTTCTTTTGCAAAAACTTTGGCATAAGGAATAGTTTCTTCAATTTTCTTTTTTGTTTGAAAGACCTTTGATTTTCCCAAGTCTTTTTGGTCGTAGTTTTGCCTATTTAGGTTTGATAATTCAACCTTATCATAATCGTAAATGTAAATTTCCCCAAGCCCAGACCTGGCAAGGACCATAGCTATATTTGAACCCAGTCCCCCACAACCTAAGATTGAAACTTTAGCGTTTTTGAGTATTTCATTAATTTCCGGGTCTTGTCTTTTTAAAATCTCATTTCTCATATCAACCCCCACCAACAAAGGAAAAGACTTCTACTTTCGCCCCATCTTCCAAGATAAATTTATCAAAATCCACTTTTTTTACTAAGTGGCAGTCAACTTCACAGGCCAAAAAATCTGGGTCGTAATCATTTCTTATTAAAAAATCCCTAAGATTTTCTCCTTCAATAAAGGAAACCTCCTTGTCATTTACCTTAATCACTTATTCACCTCCTCAAAAAAAGGCACAAAAAGGACAACCATACCCGAGGTGGTATGCCCCTTTAGTGCCATGACTCTCATTTTTTTAATTTTTCTAAGTCTTTTGCATTAAAAAAGACCCCTCTAGGGGCCTTTAAACTCTTTTTCTAGCTTCCTTACGCAGGTTTTAACCTTCCAAGTTTAAAGGGTTGATGAATATCTCTCAGCAAATTGCACCCCTAGCTACTAACATTATAAGACAAATTACAAATAATTTCAATTTTATTTTTGGCTAATATTTGCCTTTATTTTCAAAATATTGAAAGTGCCTATAATTTATTTATTTTTTTGTATTTCACATAGGTATTGGCAGTCATTAGTATGGCTGCAATTAGGATTAGCCACCAAACTTCATTGCCTTTGCTATATTGCAAGTAAACCAACATATAGACTAAAATTGCACTTGTTAGTGATGTATAAAATTCTAGTTTTTCTAGCTTATTTTTTCTCATCAATAACAGCCCTGAGGGTGTTCCAAGATAGGAGAGCACAGTTTACCCTTTGTGGCATATTTTGAATGTTTTTGAAGGCCACAGCGTCTTCGAGTTCTTCAAGCTCCTCATCAGTCACGTCTTCTCTCTTAATCATCCTTTGGTAAATATCTGCCATTTTGTCAGCTTCTGCCATAGTTTTGCCAACCAGCATATCGCACATTACAGATGTGGCAGCTTGGCTAATAGCACAACCATCACCTGTGAAGGCTGCGTCCACTATCTTATCTCCATCGAGTTTTAATTGCAAAACTATTTCATCGCCACAAGATGGATTGTGGCCGTCTTCCTTGATGTCAGCGCCTTCTAGGTCATGCTTATTTGCTTGGTTTCTTGAATGATCTAGAATTATCTGACTGTATATTTCCTGCATATCCATTATAGTCCCATCACCTTTCTAACTTCTCTTAAACTTTTTGCGAAAATTTCAACTTCTTCTTTTGTATTATAAATCGCAAAAGATGCCCTGGCTGTAGATGAGATTCCTAAATAAGTGTGTAGAGGCATAGCACAGTGGTGACCGCTTCTTACAGCTACATTCTTAGAATCTAGGATAGAAGCTATGTCGTGTGGGTGGACGTCATCGAAAGTAAAGGCAATTAGAGCCCCTTCCTCAACGCTTGTCGGATGGACGATTTTTATATTTTCTATGTCCTTAATTAGGTCATAGGCATAGTGGGTTAATTCCATCTCATGGGCATGAATATTTTCCATGCCAATTTCTTCCACATATTTTATAGCTTCTATTAGGCCAATAACCCCACCAACATTTGGTGTTCCGGCCTCAAATTTTATAGGTGCCTTGGCAAAGGTTGAATAATCTTCATAGACATATTCTATCATATCTCCGCCCAAGTTAAAAGGTTTCATCTTATCAAGTAGGTCATATTTGCCATAAAGGACACCAATGCCCATTGGCGCATAAATCTTATGACCAGAAAAAACCAAAAAGTCACAATCAAGGTCGGTAACGTCAATTTTTTTGTGGGCTACAAGTTGAGCAGCATCTACAATTGTAGTCGCACCTACTTCTTTTGCCCAGCCGATAATTTTCTTAACGTCAATAATTTCGCCTGTCACATTTGATGCTCCAGTTACTGAAACTATCTTTGTTTTTTCATTTATTTTTGCCTTTAAATCCTCATAGTCAAGAGAATAATCATCTTTTAAATAGGCGAAAACAAGCTTTGCCCCAGTGGCCTTGGCCACCATCTGCCATGGAACTAGGTTGGCGTGGTGTTCTAATATGGTAATTAAAATCTCATCGCCCGCATTTAGATTGTCCAGTCCATATGAATAGGCAAGTAGGTTCATAGCCTCTGTTGTAGTCTTGGTGTAGACTATTTCATTTCTGGATTTAGCATTTATAAACTTTCTAATTACTTCCCTACCATTTTCGTAGGCTTCTGTTGCTACCCATGAAAGGTAGTGAGCCCCCCTGTGAGGGTTAGCATTTTTGTACCTATAATAATTGTCGACTGCTTCAATTACCTGTCTTGGCTTTTGGCTGGTGGCAGCTGTATCTAGGTAGATTACATCCTTGCCGACCTTGGCCCCGTCAAGATAGGGGAAATCTTTTCTTATTTCTGCTACATCCATACTAATTCCTACTATTTAATTCGTGAACTTCGTCTGCTATTATCTTGCGTAGGTCTTCGTCTTCAATCTTATCAAGGGCTGGGGCAAAATTTGCCTCAAGCATCATGGATTCAGCTTGCTTTTTGGAAAAGCCACGGCTCATGATATAAAATAGCATTTCCTTATTCATCCTACCAACGCTTGCAGCGTGCTTACCGGCTACTTCCTTTTCCTCATTGAGAAGGACAGGAGCAGACTTGTTAATAACCTCATCTGATAACATCATTGAGTAATCCCCAATCTTGCCGTCAGCCTTGGTGCACCCACGTCTTAGGTCGACAATACCCTTAAAGTTTTTATGAGCCTTATCTTTTAATGCTCCATTAAAAAGAGTATTTGAATCTGTATTTATACCAAAATGCTCATTTACAGTCATTAAGTCTAGGTATTCTTCCTTAGATTTGAAGTAAACACCATTTTCTACGACTTTGGCCTCTTCGCCTCTTAGGATATTTCTGATATTAACCATGGACTTTGTTGCCCCAATTTCAATATAAGTAATATCAAGCTCTGCCCTGTCAGCAAGTCTTGTTGCGATTGAATTTAGATTGGTAGATTCATTTTTAAGGTCAACTACAACTACGAGTTTCACCTTAGAATCTTCCTCTAAATTGACTAGGATTTGAGAATTTATAAAAATCTTTCCCTTTGCACTATCAGCAAAATTTACCAAAAATGAAGAAGTTGTATTCTTCCTTGCGTTTATTTCAATGTCTGACACAAGTATGTTGTTTTCATCGTTCATTTCTAGGTTTATAAATTCTGTTTCTTTGTTTTTATCTATATCAAAACTTAAAAAGTGGTTTCTAAAGTCTTGGTTTTCCTTATTTATCTCTGGAGAAAGGCCATAAGTTTCATTTGCAAAGGCATTTTTAACTTCGCTTAGATCCTCTCCATTAGATTTTCCATAAAAAGGCTGGTTTTTAATTTCAACTCGGTCATAATCAGTATTATTTAGACCAAAATAGGCCCAAGTTGGAGCCCTCATTTCATTTATCTTTGTCATCAGCCATTTGCTCCTTCCAATTCCATATCAATTAGGTTATTCATTTCAACTGCGTATTCTAGAGGTAGGAGCTTAGATATTGGCTCAGCAAAACCTCTTACAATCATTGATTTTGCTTCTTCTTCTGGAATACCCCTGCTCATTAGATA
Organism: uncultured Anaerococcus sp.; assembly: GCF_963510915.1. Taxonomy (GTDB): domain Bacteria; phylum Bacillota; class Clostridia; order Tissierellales; family Peptoniphilaceae; genus Anaerococcus. The sequence goes on from NZ_CAUPHG010000026.1 coordinate 16,394, forward strand.
AAATACCTGGCCTTGGTCAATTGAACCTATTTTTGCCTCGTGACCACAGTCAACGTCATCATTTCTAATATCTAGAACAGGAATGGTATCTGATTGACTTTCTTCTGAAATCATGAGGTTTTCGCAGTCTACAGTTGATCTTGAACCCTTAGAATTTTTCCTCATCTCAACTAAAGAACGGGTCATGGACTTGCCGTTTCCAGCTGTAATTGACTTTGTAAGGGCAGTTGAGTAGGTATTTGGAGCAAGATGGATCATAGAGCAACCATTGTCTATATATTGACCATCACCTGCGAAGGTAATACCTGTATATTCAGCACTCGCACCTTCACCTGCAAGGATACTTGTTGGATAAAGCATAGACACCTTTGAACCAAAAGATCCTGATACCCAAATCATCTTGCCACCTTCTTGGACAATGGCACGCTTGGTATTTAGGTTATACATATTTCTTGACCAGTTTTCTATAGTAGAAAATCTGACTTCTGCGTTTTTGCCTACAAAAATCTCGACAGAACCTGCGTGGAGGTTTACAACATTGTATCTTGGAGCAGAACAACCCTCTATGAAGTGAACCCTTGAATTATCCTCAGCGATAATCATTGTATGCTCAAATTGGCCAGCTCCTGGCGCATTTAACCTGTAATAAGATTGGAGTGGAATATCAACCTTAACTCCTTCTGGGACATAAATTAGAGATCCACCTGACCAAACAGCACCGTGAAGGGCTGCATACTTATGAAGAGTAGGTGGAATTGCCTTTTGGAAATATTTTTTAACTAAGTCTTCGTGTTCCCTAACAGCTGTTGTAAAATCAATAAAAATTACGCCTTGGTCTGATAAGTGTTTTTGGATAGAGTGGTAAACTTCCTCACTATCATATTGGGCACCAACACCAGCAAGACTTTCTTGCTCGGCCTGTGGAATACCAAGCCTGTCAAAGGTGTCCTTAATATCTTCTGGCAAAGCCTCCCAAGTAGATTTCTTATCTGTTGGTGGCTTTACATAGGTTGTGATATCAGCCATATTAAGCTCTGAAAGATCTGGTCCCCATGATGGATTAGGAGTTTTTTCGAAAATTTCTAGAGATTTTAACCTTCTCTTTCTCATCCATTCTGGTTCATTTTTCTTATCAGATATTTCATTTACAATATCAGCATTCAAGCCTTTTTCTGTAATATCTGAATATATAAATTCATTAAAGAAATCATAGTAACCACGGTCTATGTCCTTTAATTGTTCTTCAATATTTATTTCTTTCATCTTACACCCATTCGTATCCTTCGGCTTCAATCTTATCCATTAGACTATCATCTCCGGTTTCTTGGATGACTCCGTCTTTTAAGATATGAACATAGTCAGCCTTAATATTTGATAAAATTTCCCTGTGGTGGGTGATAATAATAACTGATTTTTCACCATCTAGGAAATTTTCGATTCCTTCTGAAACAATCCTTACCGCATCAACGTCAAGACCAGAGTCTGTCTCATCTAGTAGAGCAAGTTTTGGATTTAGCATCTGCATTTGAAGGATTTCTGATTTCTTTCTTTCACCACCAGAAAAACCAACATTTACATACCTATTAGCATAAGAAGAATCAAGCTTTAAGTCTTCCATTTGTTTATTTAGTTCTTTATTAAAGGCCAAAATTTTTGGTTTTTTGCCAGTAATTTGCTCTTCAGAAATTCTTAGAAAATCAGAAAGCTTAACGCCAGGAATCTCATCTGGGTGTTGAAAGCTCATGAAAATCCCAAGTCTAGCCCTCTTATCAACACTAAAATCTGTGATGTCTTCACCCTCAAAGAAAATCTTTCCTTCCTTGATTGTATAGGCCGGATTTGCCATAATAGAGTTCATAAGGGTTGATTTGCCTGAACCATTGGCACCCATCACTACGTGGACCTCACCCTTACCAACTGTCAAATTTATTCCCTTGAGTATATTCTTATCTCCAGCCGAAACATGGAGATTTTCTATTTTTAATAAATCGCTCATTATTTACCTCTTTTATCTATTTTTCGCTCTTTTAAATCATACCTTTTTGCTAGGGATTATCAATGTATCCGCATCAAACAACATACCATAAAAAATAAAAAAAACGAGCCGAAGCTCGTTAATTATTATCTATGCTAATATTCATTCAATTTATTTTCAACTAAATCGATAAGACTTTTTACAGCATCTTCTTCTTCATCACCTTCTGCTCGAATAATTATCTCATCGCCTTTAGAAGCACTCATGCTCAGAACTGACATGATAGACTTAGCA
>NZ_CAUPHG010000027.1:0-17997 GCF_963510915.1 uncultured Anaerococcus sp.
AAATAAACTTGTATTTAAATTAAAATAAAAAATTTTAGAAAATTGATGGGGTATGCAAGATGAAATATAAAGGTTTTTATTTCTTATTATTTAAAAATCCAATGAAAAAAGTCCTTATAGAAAAATATGATAAAGCATATGCATCAGAAATTATTAAGAAGAGTAAGGTGATTTATCGAAAACTAATAGAAGAGGCAGATGATATCGGCGATGACAATCCAATGGCATACAATGAGATGTTCGCCCTTGTCTTTGTTGCTCCATATATAGCAAGTGAGAAAAAAATTCCGCCGGAGACCGTCCAGGAAATGATGCGTCGCTCTCTTTATACTTTCAAATGGTTTTTTTCCTTGATCAATCTCAATACTAAGATAGGAAAAGAGGCCAATAAGAAAAATATTCTTAAGTATTACAAGTGGTATACAGAGGAAAAAGAAAAGCTCTATCCCACATCCTTTAAAGTTGATTTTGAGGGCCAACCTTATGAGGGTGCTTGTTATTATAGGATTACACGTTGTCCCATTTGTGCATATACAAAGAAGCTCGGGGTAGATGAATTAATGCCCCTATTCTGTGAACTTGACGATGTCATGATAAGCCTTCAACATGGAGTTTTATATAGAAAAGAAACCATAGCTAAGGGTGGAGACTACTGTGATTACTTTATCGTAGGGGATAAAGAGTAATAGATAATATATTTTTATTAGAGAAAGTATTTTCACTTGTTTTTGAAAAAATTTTTAAATAAGAGGAATGAAATGAATTTTATAACCTACGGAAATCGAAATAATAAGTCAATATTATTTATTCACGGACTTGCCTCAACTGCTGATCTATGTTTCAACGCTCCTCTGCCTTATTTGCAAGATTACTATGTAATTTTCTGAGAATTGGAGGGGCATTATGGGACAAATCCAAAAAATTTAACTTCAATGGAAAAAATCATAGATTCCATAGAGAGCTACATATTAAATGAAATAGGCGGAAGCCTCTATGGACTATGCGGATTTTTCTATGGGAGCAACTATTGCGGTTGAACTTATTGGAAGAGGAAATATTTCTGCTTCAAAAGTCCTCTTGGATGCGGCGATTACTGCCGAGTTAGGGTTTATGGCAACGCCATTTACCTATGCTTTTATCATTGGAACAAGTAGAATCAAAAATAAAAAGCCAATACCTAAATTTATATTAGATAAGATTATGGGCAAGGATAATCTAAGCGTAATAGAAATGATGTATCCGAAAATTTCAAAAAATACCATTAAAAACGTCTGCAAGTTTATCTATCATTATAAAGTCCCGGATAATTTATCCAAATTTTCAAATCCAGTAATGTTTTGGAGGGGGAGCGAAGAGCCAATCCTTGAAAAAAGTGAAAAGATATTAAGAGAGTATCTTCCACAAATGGAAACAGAAGTATTTGAAGTAATGGGCCACGGACAATTTCTCAACGAACATCCTCGAGAATGCGCTGAGAAATTAAAGTTATTTTTGGAAAATAAATAAGGAGAATATTATGGATATAACAAGAGCAATATTAGATGGAATTGCAATGGCTGCTATCTTTAATGGTGCAGTAGCAGCTTTTGTACTTATTAACCCGAGATTTTTCTTCGATTCCTATCCAAAAGAAATACAAAATTCAGCTCCAGAAAAGATGACAAAAGATGAGAAAAGAATAAATTTAATACTTACATTTATAATTTCAGGAATCGTATTTATATATGGAGTGACCTCTCTTTTACATACGGGAATAAGAGGACTTAGAGATCTTTTCTGGATGAGCTATATTCAGTGGATAATATTAAACTTTGGAGATTTCCTTCTATTGGATTTGCTTTTGTTCCAAGGAAAGTACAAGAATAAGATAGTAATACCAGGCACAGAAGGGAATGAGGATTACAAATTCGGAAATTGGATGAAGCATTTGGCAATCATGGAACATTTTGTAATTACTCCGTTTTTAATTATACCGTTTGTAGCGGTGGTTCAGGCTTTGATTGTTGGAATATTATAAAGATGAATTTTCTGGCCATTTATCTAAATGGATAGTGAGCTTTTGTTTGGATACGTAAAATACATCGAAATTTAGGAAGAAACATAAAAGGATTGTTAAGATGAGAGTATTGATTTATGGTGCAGGAGTGATAGGAAGTCTTTATGCGGCTTTGATTTCCGAAGCGGGAGCAGATGTATCCGTATATGCTCGTGGAAATCGTTTGAAAGAATTACAGATGTATGGGCTAAGGTATAAAAAAAATAATGAGATTCGGACTGCCAAAGTATCCGTTTTATCTCGACTGCTGCCGTTAGACAGTTATGATTTTATATTGCTTGCGGTAAGAGAAAATCAGTTACATATTGCTTTGGCGGAACTGAAAGCTAATATAAGTCCTGTCATTGTAACTATGGTAAATTCTTTAGAAACGTATGATACATGGGAAAAGATTTGTGGAAAAGGACGTATCCTCCCTGCTTTCCCGGGTGCCGGCGGCGGCTTTGACGGAGATATTTTGGATGCAGCCCTTACGCCGCGCTTTATTCAGCCAACTACAATCGGCATGTCAGGTGGTCGTGAAAAAGAACTGTTCGATTTGTTCCGATCAGCAATGATTCCATGCCAAGTTGTAAAAGACATGCATTCATGGCAGATTTGTCATCTTGCAATGGTCGTGCCGATTGCAGATGCTTATTATCATTCAGATGATCCTGAGCATGCCGGAAACGATCGTGTATTAATGAATAAAACAGCGAAGCAAATCAGAAGAAATCTTTTTAATGTTAAAACAAAAGGAATTAAACTTGTTCCGATAAAAATGAAGTTTTTACAAATTCTTCCATGCTCCATTATGGGGTTTATTCTTGGGATTATTTTTCGAAGCCGTTTTGGAGAAAAGTTTATGTACCGACATTCAATAAAGGCTCCGGCTGAAATGAGGCGATTACATGAGCAATTTTATAACTATATAGGTATTTATGGCGAATGAACCGATAAGTGTTTGTAGTTTTGTATGCTTTTCTAAAAGCATACTGGATGTTTATTCTCAAGCATCCTTCCCTTTGCCAACTTCCATCGTGCAACGAGCGTGCAGACCTATTTCTTGATGTAGGGTTATCATCAGCGTGGTCTTAATACATGTGAAGACTATAGGGCTGATACAAAATATGTAAATTTAGAAATCCTGCATTTTAAGCAGTTTATAAGCATTTTATCTTTGAAAAAGATGAAGAAGGATACGTCAAAAAGACTCAACAATCGAAGAAAAACTAATACCAGTCAAAAATGTTAAGGCGAATATATTGATGATTGTGGGCGAGGATGATTTGATGTGGGATAGCCCTGTTATGGCAAATAAAATAAGGGAACAAGACACTAAGGCAAAGATCTATTTCTTATAAAGGAGCAGGGCATATATTTGCAGGCAAAGGTATTTTAAATTTGGGTAAAATTAGAATTGCAACAGGTGGAACAGCTGAAGGCAATGAAAAAGCAAGAAGTGAATCAAGAAAAGCTATTGATGTTTTCTTAAAAGAAAATCATAAATAAAAAAATACTTGAGTATTTAAGGACGGTAGAAATTTAAAATCTATCGTCTTTTTTTCGTGTGAAAATATAAAGAGGATATCTGTAAGTAAATGAATTTAAAAATATACAAAAAACAAGGATTGAAGTCATGTAAATGTTTGAATAAAAAATTTGCAAATGCTTAAATGACATTAATGACTAATAAAATCATGTTAGCCATTTTCAAAATATATACGGTAAGGAATTATGTCTAAATAGAGTGAACTTTATAGTAATATTTAATGAGTATAAGAGATAATAACTAATATCAACAATATATTTTGTATAATATTATAAAGAGTAGATGAATAATAAATAACTTATCTTATTAATGATGGATAATATGATTTATATAAATATCATCAAAGTAAATTATTTAAAGGAGGTATTTAAAATGATTGATAAAAGCAATAAAAAATTTTGGGATAAATTTGCTAAGTTGTATGCCCCTTTTATGAAAAAAGATAAAGAAGTTTATGATAAAGTTTGTGAATATCTTAGTCCTCATTTGAATAAAGATATGGAGGTGCTTGAACTTGCTTGTGGATCAGGGCAATTGTCTTTTACTCTTTCAAAACAAGCAAAAAGTTGGGTTGGGACAGATTTTTCCGAACAAATGATTATTGAAGCGAAAAAGTGCGGGAATTACGAAAATCTCACATTTGAAGTAGCAGATGCAACAGCCTTATCCTATGCGAATGAAAAATTTGACTGTGTTTTAATTGCTAATGCGCTTCATATTATGCCTAAGCCAGATAGGGCAATGAAAGAAATATATAGGGTGTTAAAACCTAAGGGGATTTTATTTGCGCCTACTTTTTTATGGAAAGAGGGAAAGCAAAGAAACATTTTAAAGAATCTTATGTCTGTTTTTGGTTTTAAGATGTACCAAGAATGGGATAAAAAACAATTTGAAAATTTTATCAAAGAATATGGATTTTCAGTAGTAGAAATGAAATTGGCCTATGGTGGTCTGGCACCAGTGGGTGTGATGATTGCTGTAAAAGAATCCTAAAAAAATTTGTTCTCGCGAATTAAAAAAATCATAATAACAGTAAGCAAAGGTGATATGAAAAACTATCGCCTTTTTTGCTATTTTAGGTGGTAAAAGCCAATTTAAGCTTTTATTATATGTAGATGGATGAGTCTGTGAATAAGGTTGCAATAGTCAGATTAGTTTCTCCCATTGGAATTATTACAATCATACATTTTGGAATTTTATTTCATATAAAAGGAAGCCTTGATTTAGGAAATTTTCAACCTTAATAATCTTATTCTTTAGCACAGTATCATGTATTCAAAAATTTCATGAACTATATGGATGATATTTCAAGAATATACTATGTATTTTTTTGTTTCATATCTCACCTATCTTTAATGAAATATCAACAATAATTTAAAAATTTTACCTTAATCTTATAATAAAATTATAATTTTGTTGATATAGTAATAAATGAGTTGGAATGGGTATAAATTAGTAAAAGAAATATGTCTTCAGGGATTTTATTTATAGAATATGGATGGTTTTAGGTTTGTTTATTTTTATCTGGAGGATGTTATGAAAAAATCTTTTAAATTTTTAGCTATTTTATTTATTACGGCGGTTTTTCTTGTTGGGTGCCAAGGTCAGAAAGATTTTTCTGAAGTTGAGAAGGAGAATGTAGCCCATGAAAACCCTGGCAAAGAAAAAGGGAATAAAGAAAAGACTAATAAGGCAAATATTGCGGAATATGATTCTAATAAGATAAGTTCAAATCGAATAGAAAATTTGAAGCCTCTTAAAGGTGCAAAGATTGGATCTTTGTCTTCCTATGTTGAGGATAGGGAGGTTTGGAATGACTTATTTGATGATAAATATATAGATTCTGCAAAAAGCTATGGATTTGGAATCCATATCCCTAGGATACTTTTGGATTCTCCTGATGCGAAGATAGCTAATAAAGAGATTGATAGTTTGGTAGGGAAAATCAAAAATACATATGAAGATAATAAGGATGATATAGAAGGCTGTGACATTGGCATCCGTGCATCTTTTTCTGTTTATCAAGATGGGAATATTCTAAGTGTGATGATTGAAAATTACGATATTTGGAATGGAGAGTCTACAAATTATCTTGTATATAATTTTTCTCTTCCTGATGGAAACTTTATTGATGATTATGAGGTTATGAAAAACTTTGGTGTGGACAAGGATCAAGTTTTGGGAATTGTGGAAAATAGTTTGAGGGAAGATAGAGACTTGTTTACTAAAATTTATTGTAGGGATATCACAGATTTATCTTACACAAGCAATCCTAGCAATTTAACAGGCCTTATCCTTAATGACCTTTGGGATAATTATAATTCTAAGAACGGCCAAATTTATATTAACGAAGTGGGGATTCCTAATTTTGTTTTCACTGGTTTTGAAAGTGCGGACAAGGGACAGGCACCTTTAACTTTAAAACTAAGGTTAGACAAATTTGATGATAATCCAATTTCTGATCAATATTTAAGGATGGCAAGAGAACTAGGAATTGACCCTAATGATGAAAATCATAAGGCCTTTATTCTTTATCTTGGCGGAGCCTATGATGATCAAAGTCTAAAAGATAGTCTAGGAAAATTACAAGCCTACTTAGATGCTTTTTATTATGATTTTGAAGAGCCTAATATGCTGGTCGCCATTAAACAAAGTGAAGGTGGAGATATGCCATATCTAAATGGCCAAGATTGTTATTTAGTTATACCTAAGTACAAAAATGCGAGTGTTTCACTTAAAGAATTAGAAATTACCGAAGATGGCAAGTTGAAAGAAATTGATAATTCATACTTGGACAATAATGCTTGTAGTGGTACAACTTTTATTTGTCAAAATATAAGCGAAATCGCACCAAATGGGAAGATCACTATAAGGCATAGGGATGATATTTTAGAGTTTTCTCCTTCAATTAGCCAAAAGGACGGCTCTCTGATTCTTCCAGAAGGTGTTATTAACGCTGAAAAAATCCTTGATTGGGATAAGGTAGTACAAGAAGGTGCTTATCCTTACACAATTTATGAAAGAATGAAATTCTTATTGGGTGTTGGTTAATCCATACAATCGTTCTGAATACATAAAGACAATACTAGAAAGGAAATGTCATGGGACAAATTATTGAATTAGAAGATTTTAAAAATCAAAAACAAAGGCTTTATGATCTAAAAAAGAGCTTAGAAGACCTAATTTTTGAAAGGGATAATCTTTCATATGTGGTTTGTGAAAATATAAAGACTTCCTATATGCTAACTTTTGGCAGCCTTAACTATAGGGTAAACAAGGCTTATTTTGAGTATCTTCGTTTGCGCAGAAAAAGAGTGCTTATTCAGGCTAAAAAGAATCGCGAAGAGCAAGTAGAAATTGATGATATTGAAAAACAACTTGATGATGAATTTATTCAATACAAAAAGAAACTCCAGGAAAAAGTTGATGAACTAGAGAATGCTCTGGAACGTTCCAAAGCTGAAACCCTATCTAAAGAAGATGTGGTTAAAATTAAAAAATTATACAAGAAGATAGTAAAGAAAATTCATCCAGATATAAATCCTTCAATTACTGAAAAAGAAAAAGACCTATTTTTAAAATCTACAGATGCATATAAAAATGGAGATTTAACCAGCATACAAATAATATATGATATAGTTTCCAGTGGAGATATGGAAAATGATAATTCTTTATCTTTTGATTCATTGGAGGAAGAAATAAAGAGAATAAAAGCTCTAGTAGAAAAAATTCAACATAATATAGAAACAATAAAGTCAATTCCACCTTATTCTTGGAGAATTTATGTGGAAGATGAGGAGAAAAAGGCAGAAAAGCTTAATGAACTAAAAGAAAGCTTGAAATCTTACAAGCAAGCTATAAGAACCGAAGAAGAATACATCAAAGAATTACTAAAGGATAAAAAATGACCGATTTAAGAAAAACAGATCAGAACTCTCTGTTTAACTACATAATAAATAATGAAACAGGGATAGATATACCAAGACCTTTTGAGCAGGACATCTATCTTTTTGATACCTATGTAGCAGGAACAACCCATATCGAAGGTATTGAAGAAATATATTCTTCGTTAAAGGAAGATGATAAATTAGTTTTTTACCGTGAAGTAGAAAATGAACATGATCCTCAGGCCATAAGAATAGAAACTTTAGCAAAAGAAAAAATCGGATATGTTCCTCGTCAAGACAATGTAGTTTTTTCAAGACTTATGGATGCAGGGAAAGTCCTTTTTGCAAGAATCAAAGAAAAAGAAATGCGTGGTAAGTGGGCGAAGATAGGGATTAAAATATATCTTCATGAAAGCTAGGCTAAAATGTATTATAATTATGAATGGATTTGGAATAATATTTGTATAAAAGATAGCCATGTTATGAATTTTGAACCGATATCAGGAGATAATGCTTTTATTATCTCACACCATATGAGGGATAAATTAAAAATAGAGAGGGGTGTTAAAAGCTTATTAGAAAATGGCTTTAGGTATTTTAATATTTTTGGTGAATTTTCTGATTTATGGGCGAAAGCCATTTCTACAAGGAGTAAAACAAGTAATAAAATAAAAATAGAAGCATGTAAGATTGAAATGTCAAGGATGGTTTATGATTTGGCAATGATGAATGTTTTAAAACCAGACTTGACCAATTATGTAATTTCAGATGATGAATATTTTACAGAGTATTTAGTAGAAGACTTAGAGAAAGTCATCTCTGGGAAAAGTACTTTTACTCCATATGATTGGAAAGAATTTAAAGAAGGTTTTGAATTTTCTTATAATAAGAAAGATGTGATAATAAGTGTTTCTAATGATGTAATTATAGGATTTCTAGGAGATGAAAAAACTTTCGATACTATTAATGATGCCTTTTACTATAAAATATTTGATGGTAAAAGTTTGTACGAAATTTGGAAAGAAATATAAAGAAAAATTTGTATTATTAGAATAGAGGAAACCTAGTTTGTTTACTTTGGGAGTAGATTAAACTAGGTTTTATTTTCAACCACATATGGAAAGCAAACTTGACATTGTATAAAAATCCTATTATAATAAATGTAAAGCTAGCTTAACATCTGGAGGTGGAATGTTTGAAAAATAGGTTGGAGGAAATTCGCAAACAGAAGGGGATTACCCAGGAAGAATTGGCAAAAATTCTTGAAGTATCAAGGCAGACTGTGGGCTCTCTAGAAAATGGTAGGTACAACCCGTCGATTATCTTGGCTTTTAAGATAGCAAGATATTTCGAAATGACCATTGAAGATATTTTTATCTATGAGGAGGAAAAAGACGATGAATAATAAGAAAATTTGGTATATAGGATATGTAATTGGTTTTATAAGTTTGGTGGCTTTATTTATTTTTAAGGATGATGAAATTTTAAATAGAATTTTGCCTTTTATTTTTACAATAAGTGTGACTATATCTAGTGTTAGCCTAGGTCATAACAAGAGGATGGAGGATGATCCATTCTACAGAATAAATGTAAATGATGAGAGAAATGAGAAAATTAGAGATAAGGTAAATGCAACGATGACTCCTATTCTCATGCTTATCATGGGCCTTGTTGCTGTGATTTGCTTTTCTACAAAGGCTTATTTACCAGCAACTATTTTAGCAATAGGAATTTTATCTTTCCCTCTTATAACTTTCTTCGTCAGCAGACATTATGAGAAAAAATATTAAAAAAATTCGAATATGTCGAAGCCTAATTGATTAGAAGTTATTAAACCATCTTGTCCATGTCTTTTAAAGATAAGGACGTGTGGTTTTTTAAATGAAAATTTTTAAATTTTATTGACAAGTATCGAGTATCGATATATAATTAAATTAACAAATATCGAGTATCGATATTTAAAAGGAGGCAAAAGATGCTCAAGTTTAGATTTTTAACTTATACTAATTTTGGACCTATGGCACAATGGTATGAAGAAATGGCACAGAAAGGATGGCAAATAGAAAAAATTCCACTTCCTTTTATCCATAAGTTTAAAAAATGTGAGCCAGATGATATAAAATATAAGTTTTCCCTTGCTACAAATGAAAGTTTATTTACTAAATTTTCTAAGGAAGAACTCAAAGACTATGACCAGATGGCAGAAGAATATGGTTGGCACCTAGTTGATAGGACCTTTAATATGAATCTATATAGGGTAGATGATGCTGGAATAGAATCTCTATACAATGACGATTCATACGAAATTGATATTTTAAATAAGGGTATCAAAGGTGAATTAATTACAATAAGCGTGAATCTTCCTGTTTTTACTTTTCTGGCTTTATCCAGCATTGCTCGTTTAAGGTCAAGAGATATATATTACTCTAATTTTTCATTTTTTATGGTACCTGCTGTTAGTTTATTTCTCATATTATCACTCTTATCTTTAGGAGATTATATAAGTTTTAAGAAGAGAAATAGGAAAGTACAATCAATAAAAAATTTGAAATTTTCTAGGATGGGTATAGGTAAGTTACAAGCTTTAATACCTGTATTTTCAATAGTTTCAGTAATCCTGGCTTGGATCGCATTAGTAATAAATCAGCTAGAAATGGGTTATGGACTAACAATACTTATCTCTGTGATACCTACAATTTTTATGGTTATTCTTATCTATTACTTTATTAAAAAAGTAAAACTTATGGATGCCAAAAAAGGACAGAAAAAATTTCTATTTGCCTTAATACCAGTAATAATGCTTATAGTTTTTAGTGTATCTAATTTTGGTATGCTTGCTAAGCTTGCATTAAAAGATGACTTACAAACAAAAGAAATAGCTGGTTTCTCTGTAAGGAAAGAATCTACAAGTTTCTTGGCGGAAAGATGTGAAGATTATAGAGCAAAATCTCATGACCTTGATATAAGAAAAACTGTAGTAAATTCTGAAGGGCTTGCGGAAGATTTATTTAATAGAGTACTTAAAAATGCCGAAAATCACCCTTATAGGGCAGAATTTGTAAAAGATCTTTCAAAAGATTTTGCCTATGATAAGACTTATAGCCTATCTGATGAGAATTCTTATTTAATTTTAAAGGGTAAAATGGTTTTGGAAGTTGATGGTAATATCTATGACGATAAGGTCGCAAAAGATATAGAAATAATACTCGAGGCAAAATAATGGCAAGAGATCAATTTCAAACCCTAACAGAACCAATGTATTTCACACTTTTGGCCCTGGGAGAAGTGAGAAATGGGGCAGAAATCACATCTTGGGTCGAGGAAATAACCAAGGGTAGGATAAGACTAGCCCCCGGCACGCTCTATGCACTTCTTGCTCAATTTCTAGAAAATAATTTGATAAAAAGGGTAGAAGCGGACCAAAAAGGCAAGCACTATATCATCACCGATGAAGGGAGAGATCTTTTAAAAGACGAAGTTCAAAGGCTAAGGCTTTTGATTTCAAACTACGAAAATCATTTTGATAAATAAGTAAATAAAAAATCCCCTATTTTTTCTAAAAAGGTAAAATATTTAGTGATACTAGTATAATTTCAAGAAAATGGGGGATTATTTATATGCTAGAAAAAAATAATATTGTAAATAGAGAAAGTAAACTATGGCCAATCTTACTCGCTCTACTAGCAGCAATATTTTATGCCATAAGCACACCATTTTCAAAAGTCCTACTTGATAATGTTGGGCCTACGTTCATGGCAGGATTATTATACCTAGGTGCTGGCCTAGGGGTTGGAATAATATACTTATTTCACTACAAGGATGAGTCTAAAGATAATAGACTAGGAAAGGAAGACTTACCTTACACTCTTGGCATGATAGTCCTAGACATTGTGGCGCCGATATTTCTTATGCTAGGAATCGAGTATGGAACAGCATCTAACTCTTCCTTATTGGGCAATTTTGAAATTGTAGCGACAACCTTAATAGCCTTATTTATATTTAAGGAAAAAGTTTCAACAAGGCTTTGGTTAGCTATAGGTTTTATCAGCCTATCAAGTATTTTATTATCCTTTGAGGGAGCTGGTAGCTTTAAGTTTTCTATTGGATCTATTTTTGTAATTCTCGCCACATTATCTTGGGGATTAGAAAACAACTGCACTAGAAAAATTGCAGATAAGTCTACCTATCAAATTGTTTTACTAAAGGGAATATTTTCGGGAGGAGGTTCTCTTTTAATTGGTCTTTTTGTTGGAGAGAAATTCCCGCCTATAAAATATATTATTTTGGTAATGCTTTTAGGTTTTGTGGCATATGGACTTAGTATTTTTCTTTATATAAGAGCCCAAAGAGATTTGGGAGCTGCCAAAACCAGTGCTTATTATGCAATAGCACCTTTTATAGGATCCTTATTGTCCTTTCTGATTAATGGCGAAAAATTAACCCCTGTGTATTTTATTGGCCTTAGCCTCATGATTGTTGGGACAATTTTTGTAGTCAAAGACACCATGGAAAAACACCACAATCATATCCATAACCATTTAATAGTACATTTTCATAATGGAAGAATCCATACCCATAAGATAAGCCACGCCCACGATCACGAACACTTTACAAAGAATGGAAGACATAGGCATAGGCACAGAGATTTTCTTTTAAGCAAAGAACATATCTTAGACCATAATTAAATAAGGGAAGTTAAAATGAATTGGATAAATAGTTTTGAACTGATTTGCTATTTTATAGTCATATTATTGATTGTAGATATTTATAAATCTAAAAATTATAGGGAGTTTGGACTCTTAATTTCAGGTGCTTTGGCAGGATTTTCCTTGGAACTTTTGGCAGTAAGATTAACAGATATCTATCATTACAGCGATGATTTTTTTATCAGTATAGGTCTTAGACCCTATCAATTTCCATTTTTTGGAGGACTAATGCGGGGAGGGATAACGGTATGTGCCCTAAGAATAGCTGAGAAATTTAATTTTAGTAAATTAATGACGGCCCTCCTAGCAGGTTGGTTAATAGTAAGCATGGATCTCCTCTTAGATGTAGTAGCAATCAGGTTAGATGGCGGATTTTGGGTCTGGGACGGACGAGAAATAAATCTTGCCATCAACCATCATATGTTTATGTCTGTAATTTGGGTGAATTTTTTAGGATATATGTTTGAAGTCCCATCCATAGTCTACATGACCTTAAAAAGTTGGGAAAAGGAAAATGATAAGGCAAAAATAAATATAAGCAAGTCACTTTTGATTGGTGTCTGTGGTGTATTTTTTGTAGGAATTTGTTCTTATCTTGCTCTTTTCTTTGATAAAATAAGTGATGAATGGTTTTCGTGTATTGCATTTTCTCTTATACGGACATTTATTTTCATAAAATTAATAGGAAAGCTAATAAAAAATCGAGAAAAAATTAGCATAGCCAAGCCAAAAGACTGGACATTAATAATATTCTGGACTGCTATCTATGCCTACTGTATAGGTGGATTAATAAAACTAGGCATAATTCAAGCTCTTCCAATATACGGAATATTCGCTGTATTCTTGTTCGCCTTAACAATAAGCCTTTCTTGTATAGATATAAAAAGTGAAAATAATCCTTAATTTGTCATAACTGTTTGTTGTATTTATTATAGAAATGTAATAAATAATGGGGAACCTTTTAAGATTTACTAGATCTTGATAGGCTCTTTTTTGTATGAAAATTTAATTTATTGCTAAGGATCTTTGTAGTATCATCACAAGCAAATGATAATAATTATCAAAAAATGATTGACAAAAATAAAAGCAGGGGCTATACTATAAATAGTTAGGTACACCTAACTGTTATTTAGAAATAATTTATTGGAGGAAATATGAAATTTAAAAAAATTTTAATGGCTTTAGCGATGCTTATTATTGCTAGTTCTTGTTCTAAAAATGTGGAAAAGGCAGGATCAGAAGTGGAAAATAAGCCAAGTGATAAAAAAATAGTTACAGTTACTACTTCTTTTTTGTATGATATGGTTTATAATTTAGTTGGGGATAAGGTTGATAGAGAACTGATTATTCCTGCTGGTGAAGATCCACATCTTTATACTGCAAAACCACAAGATTTGGAAAAAATTAAGAAGGCTGATTTGCTTTTATACCACGGTCTTCACTTTGAAGGCAAGATGGTTGATGTTTTAGAAAAGAAGGGCTCAGCAGTTTCAAGAACCTTTAAAAAAGAAGATATTGGCGAAATGGAAGAAGGCGATAAGGTTGTTGTCGACCCACATTTCTGGTTTTCTATAAAACTTTATAAGGAAGCAACAAAAAATGCCGCAGAAGATTTAGAAAAACTTCTCCCTGAAGAAAAAGAAAATATAGAGAAAAACCTAGAAGCTTATCTTGCCAAACTTGATGACCTAGATAAAGAAAATAAGGAAAAAATTGATTCTATTCCAGAGTCTAGTAGGTATTTGATAACACCTCACGATGCTTTTAATTATTTTTCTAGGGCATATAAGATTCCTGTAAAGGCTCCACAAGGTGTGTCTACAGACAGTGAAGTTGCAAATAAGGATATAGAAGATACTGTAAACTTTATTGTGAAAAATAAAATCAAGGCAATATTTGCAGAATCAACTACCGATCCAATGAGGATGGAAAAATTAAGAGAGGCTGTAAAAGCTAAGGGATTTGATGTAAAAGTCGTATCAGGTGAAGGCAAGGAACTTTTCTCAGACTCTCTAGCTCCAGAAGGTCAAGATGGCGATACATATATAGATATGTATAAGCATAATGTTGATTTAATTGTAGAAAATTTGAAATAGGTGGTAATTTTGAAAGATGTTATCATAAAAGTAGAGGATATGACAATTGCATATGCAGACAAACCTGTGCTTTGGGATAATGATATAGAAATAATTAATAAATCAATTACAGCTATTATCGGCCCAAACGGTGCAGGAAAATCTACTTTGATTAAGGGGATTTTGAATTTACAGAAGAGACTATCAGGATCTGTAACAATTATGGGTAAATCCTTTGATGAAGTTAAGAAAAAAATCGCTTATATACCTCAAACTGCATCTGTTAATTGGGACTTTCCAACTACGGTTTTAGATGTAGTTCTTATGGGCAGGTATGTCCATCTTGGTTGGCTTAAAAGGCCAACTAAGGAAGATTATGCTCTTGCAAGAAAGGCACTTAAAAAAATTGGCATGGAAGATTTTGAGGATAGACAGATTTCTGAATTATCTGGAGGACAAAGGCAAAGAGTTTTCATTGCGAGGGCTATTTGCCAAGATGCAGAAATATATTTTATGGACGAGCCTTTAGCAGGTGTTGACAAACTAACAGAGAAAATTATTTTCGACTTCATGAAGGATTCGCAAAACAAGGGAAAAACTTCCATAGTTGTCCATCACGACTTAAATACTATAGAAAAATATTTCGACCATATTGTAATTTTAAATAAAAAAGTTATAGCCCAGGGAGAAGTTTCTGAGGTTTTCACAAAGGAAAATGTTGATAAGGCTTTTGTGAGGTAAGGTATGGATATTTTAAGGAATTATTCATTTATAATAGTGGCCCTTGGCACAATAATTCTTGCCATGGCAACAGGGATAATCGGGTCTATAAGTGTTTTAAAGGGTAAGTCATTAATAGGGGACGCTATAGGACATAGTACCTATCCAGGGATAGTAATTGCTTTTATGATATCAATGGAAAAATCGCCCTTAATTTTATTACTCGGTGCAGCTCTTGCTGGAGCAATATCTTTTTTCTTGATTGATATAATATCAAATAATTCAAAGATAGACTTGGATGCTACTTTGGCAATTGTTCTTTCAAGTTTTTTTGGTCTTGGTATGGTATTGAAAAGTTATATACAAGGAAATCCATCATATGCAGGAGTTTCTCAATCAGGACTTAAAAATTATATTTTTGGTCAAGCCTCATATATAATGCGAAATGATGTGAAGATAATATTTGTTGTATCGATTTTATCTATATTGCTTCTCCTAGTTTTTTATAAGGAAATAAAACTTTATGTTTTTGATGAAGTATATGCAAAAACAATTGGAATTAATTCAGCTTTGATGAATACAGTAATTTTAATTGCTACAATGTTATTGATAACTACTGGTTTAAAACTTGTTGGAGCAATATTAATTTCTTCAATGCTAATTGTTCCAGCCATAACAGCCTTGCAATGGACTGATAAGTTTCACAAGATGTTAATAATAGCAGGTCTTTGTGGTGGAATTTCAGCCTTTATCGGTACCTATATATCCACTGCCTATGATGGAATGAGTACAGGATCTACAATTATACTGATAATGAGCTTTATATCATTAATTTCCATGATAGTCGGTCCTAGAGGATTGAGAAAAAAGATTGTGAGGAAAAAGAATGACTGACTTTTTAACATATTGTTTTATTAGCAACTATCAAACTTTGTTAGTCCTCCTTGTTACGGCTGTGGCTTGTAGTCTAATCGGAGTTTTCTTAGTATTAAGAAGACTTTCGATGCTTGCTGATGCTATAAGTCATTCAATTCTTTTGGGAATTGTTCTTGCTTATTTTATAGTAAAGGATATTACTTCAGTATATTTGGTATTTGGAGCAGCTTTATTTGGTATAGTTACGGTATTTTCAATAGAATCTTTATCTAAGACAAATCTTGTAAAAAACGATGATGCGGTAGGAATAGTTTTTCCAATGTTCTTTGCTTTGGCAGTTATACTTATTACAAAGTATGCAAGAAATGTTCACCTAGATGTTGATGTAGTTCTCATGGGTGAGGTAATTATGGCTCCTTTAAATACTATAAGCTTTCTAGGTTTTGAAATACCAAAATCTCTTTTGCAAATGTCTATAATTGGCCTTATAAATTTAGCTTTTATAGGAATTTTCTACAAAGAGCTAAAATTAACTACCTTTGATAGGCAGTTTGCAAAAATTGCTGGTTTTTCGGAAGTACTGTTGTTCTATGGTCTTATGACTCTTACATCTTTTACAACAGTTGTTGCCTTTGAAGCAGTAGGAGCCATTTTGGTAATATCATTTTTAATAGCTCCAGCTGCAAGTGCCTACCTAATTAGTAAGAATCTTAGAAAGATGATTGTAATATCAGTATCATATTCAATAATAAATTCTATACTTGGTTTTGTATTTGCTATGTATTATAATCTTTCTATGTCTGGAATGACTGCAACAATAGCTGGCCTTACCTTTTTATTAACATTTTTATTTAATAGAAACGGATTTTTGATAAAAATATTTACTCGAAAGAAGAGGCATGTTGAATTTAAAAAGGATACATTCATAATTCATGTTGGCAACCATCAATATAAAAATAACTCACAAGAGGAACTCGGATTGGCAACTATATATAAGCATCTTTCTTGGAAAAAAGAAGATATTGAAAAATATAGCAAAATTCTTGTTTCTGAAAATAAGATAAGGGTTGATCAAGGAGTTTATAAATTGACCGAAAAGGGAAGAAATTTATATGCAAGCTTACTAAAAGATTATGGACTATGAGGTAATAATGAATTCAATAAGACAAGATTATATTCAAGCTATATACAGACTTTCAAAAGATAAGGGATATACTAATAACAAAAGTATATCAGAATATTTTTCTATAAGTAGGCCATCAGTTAGTGAAATGATCAAGAAATTAATAGATGATGGCCTAGTAATACAAGAAAAAAACAAAATATTTTTGAGTGAATTAGGTGATAAGAGTGCAAAAGAAGTTCTTTCTAAACATAGGATATGGGAATGTTTCCTTGTTGATGTCCTAGGTATTGATGGGAGTATTGTTCATGACCAGTCAGACTTATTAGAACATGTGACAAGTGAAGAAATGTTTGCTGCTTTAAATAAATTCTTAAACTATCCAAAAATATCACCTAAAGGCAAGAGAATATATACAAACGAAAATAAGTGAAATTTAAAAGCCAAATTCAATTGGAAATTACATTCTCCAATGATTGAATTGGCTTTTTTGTTTGATTTTTATTTATTTTCATTTCCTAAATTTCTTAACTTATCAACTTGTTCTTCTTGGCCTAGGACTATCAAGACGTCACCTATTTTAAAAGTGTAGGAACCGTGAGGGTTAAAAATCATTTTGCCATCTTCAAATTTTTTGATAGCTAAGACTATAAGACCAGTTTTGTTTGGGATTTGTGCTTCTATTAGGTTTTTATTTTCTAGGTAGGACCCTCTTTTTACTATTACTTCCTCCAGGTCAAGCTCAACGTCACCGACTTTTGTGACAACGTCTAAGAATGAAATAATGTTTGGCTTAATGATGAGGGAAGCCATTCTCTTGCCACTTATTTCTATGGCTGAAAGAGTTTTGTCGGCTCCAACTTTTATTAGTTTGTCACTGCCTGACTTTGTTATGGAGTTTGAAATAATGTATATATCCTTATTCATATTTCTTGCTGTTAGGACTGTAACAATGTTATCAACTTCGGTATCAAGGGTAGAAATAAGCCCCTTGGCTTTCATGATGCCGGCGTGGTCAAGAAC
>NZ_CAUPHG010000028.1:0-17713 GCF_963510915.1 uncultured Anaerococcus sp.
ATTTAGGTCTTCTTCCTTGCAAGATAAGAGCACAAAAGCTTCTCTATGGCTAAGGCCCTTAGCCTTTCTCGCCTTTTCTAAAATCTCTGTGATTAATTTCCTATTATGGGCATTTTCCCTTCCATAATCAAGTGTTTCTAGTATTTCTTCGTGATTTATAAATTCTTCTGCATGTATGCTAGCAGGATCGTATTTAGTCATTCTTTCCTTCTTTCTTTTCTATGTCCATTTATAATTATAATACTTTTTTGGTCAAATTTAAAATAAAATCAGAAAAAAATTAGATTTATTCTAATGAAGTCAATAAAGAATCTTTATAAAATAAGGTATAATAGTCATGTTATCATCTGCCCTCAGGGTGAAGGGAGGTGGTTCTATGAAAATTATAGTTGACTTCATTCTTGGAGTTGCAGTGCAAGTAGTTGGTAACTATTTGTACAAGTGGCTAAGCTCTAAGAGAACTAAAGAAGATGATAATTAGCCCAAGAAAACAAAAAGACGAGCTGCAGACTCGTCTTTTTTGTTTGGTAATTCCATGATTTATAGTTGACTTCATGGTTACCATCATTATACCTACTAATCGTATATTTTCAATTCCTTATTAATTTGAAAAGACGAGTTGGGACTCGCCTTTTCTTGATTCTATGAAAGTGTTCAACTTCATGTGAACATTATACCTCTTAATCTATGTCATTAAATATATGTCTAATTCTTATTCCCAAAATCCGTCACATCTCCTCTTTCGTCTACAACCCTATAGCCAAAGGAGGCTAGTTCTTTTTCAAGGTCTTTTTTTGCCTCTGCGGCTTCAAGACCTGTGTTTAACTTGTTGTCGTAAAGATTATAAGATTTTTTGGCTGTTTGAGGGCTTAGGTTTGGCATAAGAACATTAGCTCCTGCCTTTAGTCCCAACTCCCTGCCCCTTGGATTTACTGTGCCCAAAGCTGTTGTTGCTGGTATTAAGGCATAAGGAAAGACTATCCTCAATATGGCAACAAGTCTAAGAGTCTTTGTAAAAGACCCATCCTTAAAATCCCTAAAAGGAGTATCGTGGCTTACAAGATATGGCCCAATCCCAACCATATCTGGCTCTAGCCTTTCAAGAAATCTGATATCTTCTATAAGGTCATCTGTATTTTGGTAGGGACTATCTACCATGAAGCCACCACCTACTTGGTAACCAATTTTTTTGAGATTATAAAGACACTCTTGCCTATTTTTTAATTTCATTTCATAAGGATGAAGTTTCCTATAATGGTCTGGATTTGAGCTTTCTTCCCTTAGCAAATACCTATCAGCACCCGCATCATAAAAAGCCTTGTAATCTTCATAAGACCTCTCCCCAAGAGATAGGGTGATAGCCACTTCTGGGTATCTTTTTTTCATTGCTTTTAATACATCAACCATATAATCTCTTGTAAAAAATCCATCCTCCCCACCTTGCATAACAAAGGTCCTAAATCCTAGTTCATACCCAAAATCTGCCGCACTCAAAATATCTTCTTTTGACAACCTATAGCGGTTAAGATTTCTATTAGATTTTCTAATTCCACAATAGTAGCAATCATTTTTGCAAATATTAGAAACCTCAATTAGGCCCCTAAGAAAAATCTTATTGCCATAAACTTCCCTGCGAATCTTATCAGCCTTTTTTGACAAGTCTTCGGTCAAAGATTCATCTTCTATCCATTTTTTGAGGGTATCTTTATCAATATGTTTAATCTCTCTTTTAGTCATAGGATCTCTTCTTTATAAAAAAATTAGGAGGTCGTCTGACCTCCTTAGGGTTTGGTAAAATAAATTCACTTATAATATACTCAAAACTTAGCTAATTGCAATATTATTTTGCTTTTCTTAGTAAATTATAAGGAAACTTGTTATAACGAGGTCTTGGAAGGTAGGCTGCTATAGGTTTTTTAAGCCTAGCTTCAAATTCATCCTGCCAAGATTTTAAAATCTCTAGTCGTTCTTGCCTTTCCTTAGTTTTTGGGACTTTTCTTAACGATTCTCTTTCCTCTAGACCCAGGTAAGTTTTATTTATTAGATTGTCTAAGAGAATTATTAATTTTTCATAATCGTCAAGTTGTCTTTTTTGTAAATAAGCCTTAATAAAGTCCTCATCCCTTTTGCTTACATTTATTTCTCCATGGTATGAGCTAATTTCTCCTGTCACAAACCCATGGCTCAAGGCTATCCTTGCCAAATAAAAATAAGATTCAAATCTCAATATTCTGTAGCCTTCCATCATATGAGCCAAGTTATCGTAACCATAGCCTTTGCCAATATCATGGAGAGTGCCACTAGCATAGGCAATTTCTGGGTCAAGCCCCAAATCTTTTGCTATTTTTTCACAAGTTTTCCCTATGATATAGGTGTGGACAATCCATTGACCAGGATTTTCCCTAAAGGCTTCATCAAGCATAGACCTAACCTTATCCTTGTTTGGTATATTTCCAAATCCTTCCTTATACATAAGTCACCACCCCATATGCGTGATCAATATCTGACCCTATCTTAAAATCTACTTTCTTTGGACTTTCCTTATAAAAAAGTCCTACTTTTTCCTCATCCCTTACTTGATTTTTATAAATCATTTTTATATAGGAAATCTTTCCCTCATCAAAACCAGGAATTTCTCTGATATAATCAAAATACACCCCATTATTTACATGGGAATTTTTATCAAAATCGGCTCTTCTTATATAAATTTCTTTTTGCTTATCAAAGTCATCAATCTCCTTATAGGCCCTTCCATGATAAAGTTCCTGACTTTCCCCATAAGCTTCTAAAACTTCCTTACCGATAATACCTGCCCTTTTTTTGATTTGATCAAAAAGTATAAAACTTGCCTTGGCCTTTGCCAAGACTTGCCCCTGCCCTTCTATGATAAAATCCCTATAGGCAAAAAACCTCTTCATATGAGTTGGTCTTGTTCTTACTGTAATAAAATCGCCTTTCTTGATAGGACTTAGGATTTCTATATCCCAACTATAAAGTAGCCATACCTTTCCAGCCATATCAGGTAAGCCCCCTTCGATTTTCTTCATTTGCCTAGAGGATACATCGACCATAAGACTACTAAGGCTCCTCATTGTGACAAATCCCTTGGGATTACAAAACATTTCCCCTATCTCGTAGGTTTTACTCTCTTCCATATAGCTCCTAACTTAAAAAGGGCAGCAACCTGCCCCTTCTTTATTTAATACTATCTAGCAAAACTTCCAATGCCTTCATAAATTGTTGGTCATTGGCAAAGTCATTTTTACTTAGGTCTAAGTCTAGATTTTCATTTTCAACTGTTATATCAGGTTTTACGCCGATTTTATTAATCTTATTACCGTTTGGTGTCTTATATTCACTAATGGTAATCTTAGCCCCAGCTCCATTTTCTAATGGGAAAAGTTTTTGCACAATTCCCTTGCCAAA
This sequence comes from uncultured Anaerococcus sp., assembly GCF_963510915.1. Classification (GTDB taxonomy): domain Bacteria; phylum Bacillota; class Clostridia; order Tissierellales; family Peptoniphilaceae; genus Anaerococcus. The sequence goes on from NZ_CAUPHG010000028.1 coordinate 3,427, forward strand.
GGACTTAGTTCCAATAATCTTAGCCCTGCCCCTGTCCTTAAAGGCACCAGCCAAAATTTCTGATGCAGATGCAGAATTTTCATTGATTAAAACAGTCATTGGTATATCGTCCTTATTAGCGTCAGATTTTTCTGTAATTACATTACCATTTTTATCTTGAGTAGTCACTATCACTCCTTCATCAAGGAAGGTATCAGCTATATCTAGACAAACATCCAAGGCTCCACCAGGGTTATTTCTTAAATCAAGGATAAGACCGTCTATGTTATCACTCTTTAGCTTAGCATATTTTTCCTTAAAATCATCCCATGTTATATCATCAAAGGCTGAAAGTCTTAGGTAACCAATCTTTTTCTCATTAAGATTAATAACTTCTGAGTAAACTGTATCCACAGTAACATCACGTCTTTCAACAAGCATAGGGATTTCTTCTCCCTTTGGATTTTCCTCACTCACCCTCAAGACTTCAATCTTAACCTTAGTACCTGGTTCACCTCTGATCAAAGACACAGCCTTATCAAGCTCGCTTGCATCAAATTGAGTTCCATCTACAGTCTTTATAAAGTCCCCAGCTTTCATTCCAGCTTCCTTAGCTGGAGAATCTTCAAACACTTGGACAACCTTAATCAAACCTTCTTTTGAAGCGGAAACTGTAACTCCAATTCCCTTATACCTGCCATCTAGGTTTTCCATAAGCTTGGTATATTCATCCTTTGGATAATAAGAAGTATATGGATCTCCAAGATTAGCGAACATTCCCTTTAAGGCTCCATTATAAAGATCCTCATCCTTAAAATCAAAAAGGAAGTTTTTCTCCAAGAGTCCCTTTAGAGAATCCATCTCACTAATTAATTGCTTATCCTTTGATCCCATACCCTGTCCTAAATCTATATTAGAACCAAGCATAAAGCCTGCAAAGCCGATTGCCCCAACAAGGACAAGGGCCAAAATTAATTTTCCAAATCTTTTCATTAACTATTAATCCTTTCCAAATGAGCCCAAGTCTCACTTATACTAATTACATATATTATATCACAATAAATAGCAAATTGTAATAAAAAAACTCCCATCTCCTAATAATAAATAATCAAGACTCTTTTTGGGTAAAAATCTCTTATAAATAAAAGGAAGGATAGAAATGCAAATTACTCAAGTTTACAAAGACATTTACCAAGCGATTTTCCCCCTAACAGGAAATCCCCTCAAATCAATAAATATATATGTCATAAAATCAGAAGACTCGTCCATGATAATCGACACCGGCTTTAACAATCCAGAAAACAGGTCCAACATGGAAGAATTGATCCAAAAGTTAGACCTAAATTTACTCAAAACCAAACTCTTCCTAACCCACCTCCACTCAGACCACGTTGGTCTTGCCAAGTGGCTAGATGATAGGGGAATAGGTGATATCTATATATCAGAAAAAGACGGAAAAATGGTCGAAAATGGCATAAACAAAGAAGACTTCCAGTGGCAAAACATAATAAAAAACGCCCACTTCCAAGGCCTAGACCCAGAAAATTTAAAAATCGAGGACCACCCAGGCTACAAAAACAGGCCAAAAGAAGCCTTTTTCCACACCAAAATCAATCCCGGCTGGGAAATTTCCATAGGCGATTATAATTTTGTAGCTATTGATGAGGAAGGCCACACACCCGGCATGCTAGGGCTTTACGAAAAAGACCATAAGATTTTATTCTGTGGCGATCATATCCTAGGCAAGATAACCCCAAACATCACCTACTGGGGAGATGACTTTGGCGATAGCCTTGGAATATATTTAGAAAATATCAAAAAAATCAAAGACCTAGACGTAAAACACCTCTACTCTGCCCACAGGTTTTTGGTAAAAGACACCAACAAGAGAATTGACGAACTCATCGCCCACCATCAAGAAAGACTAGCAGATTGCCTAAAAATTATAGAAAAACTCGGCGAGGCAAATACAAGAGAAATCACCCAACAAATGCAATGGGACATCAAAGCCAAAAACTGGAATGATTTTCCCGAAAGTCAAAAATGGTTCGCCGCAGGAGAAGCCGCCGCCCACCTCAAACACCTAGTGAAACTCGGAAAAATTAAAGAAGAAGTAAGAGATGGGGTTGGGTATTATTCAGTAAAATAAAATCAAAAAACTCGCCGCAAATTTTACTTTGAAGCGAGTTTAAATTTATTTCCAAAAATCTAGTCTATTTCCATCAAGGCCAATGTTATCGGCAATAAAGACTGGATCCTTGTTGGCTTTTCTTTGTTTTCTATAGTCTTCTAGGGCTTCTAGGGCGTATTTTCCTAGGGCGAAAATTGAGAATATATTTATTATCGCCATAATTCCCATGAGTAGGTCTGCTAGGTTCCAAGCAAAGGTCATTTCCATACCTGCTCCTAAAAATATCATCACTATGGCAATTGTCCTAAATACTAGCATAAAGTTTTTAGATGGCACTTCCTTTTTTAGGTAGGCTAGGCATGAATCGCAATAATAAAGATTGCCCAAAAGGGTTGTGAAGGCAAATAGGGCAAGACAAATTGTAATAAAAACATAACCAAAATGTCCGACAACGGTTGCTAGGGCCTCTTGAACAAAACCTGCGCCTGCGAGGTCTTCTGTTGGAGCTACCCCAGATACAAGAGCCATGAAGGCTGTTGCCGTACAAATTATAAGAGTATCTATAAATACTGATACCATTTGCACCAGACCTTGTTTGACAGGATGGCTTACTATAGCGCTTGCTGCAGCATTTGGTGCCGAACCCATACCTGCCTCATTAGAATAAAGTCCCCTTTTTATCCCTTCTACCATAGCAGAACCAGCCACACCACCAAAAATCGCTCTGAAGTTAAAAGCATCTTCTATAATCATCTTTATCATTTTTCCTATATTTGAAAAATTGATACCAATCATAAATATAGACATAAATACATAGATAAGACCCATTATTGGCACAATAATTGAAGTGTATTTTATAATCCTCTTGCCCCCGCCAATAATACAATAACCTGCAATTATAGCAAGTATACCACCTATAAGCCAAGAAGTTTTTCCTTTTTGATAAAAATCATAAACCCTAAAGGAATCTTGGAGGTTAAAAGAAGCAAGCATGTTAAAACCAACTGCATAGGTCAAAATCAAAGCAAGAGCAAAAACTATGCCCAGCTTCCTAGAGCCGAGACCTTGCTCTATATAATAAGAAGGACCACCATAACTTGATCCGTCCTTGGCTTTTTTCTTAAAAATCTGGGCTAGAGTTGACTCAATAAAGGCTGATGCCCCACCAATAATAGCGATAATCCACATCCAAAAAACTGCCCCAGGGCCGCCAAGGCAAATGGCATTTGAAACTCCAACAATATTACCAGTTCCAACCCTAGATGCAGTTGACACCATAAGGGCTTGGAAGCTTGAAACATCATCCTTGCCAGCTGGTTTTTCCCCTACGACCCTTATGGCATCAGCCAAGAGAGTAAGCTGGATAAAACCAGTCCTAACTGTGAAATAAAATCCACAAGCTAGTAGGATAATGATCAAAATCGGATAATACAGGTAGCCGTTAACTGTTGATAATATACTTTTAAAAATTTCCATATCTTCTCCTTATTTTTCAATCAAGATTATTGACTTAGACGTATTCTTTATTATCAAAGCACAGATGTATCTAGACACTGTCTTATCATGATAAAGTACAGCTTTCATTAATTTACTTTAAAAGCTTCCCTTTGTCAATTTATTTTTATTTATAAATATTAATAATATCGCATTCTACTACCTATTTCTCCAAAAGTCACTAAATTTAAAAACTTAGAAATCTTAGCCTTGATTTTTTATTTTCCAAACGCAAAACAAACGCAAAATTATTTGCGTTTGCTACAAGCAAACGATAAGAGGATGTTTTATTTCATAAAAATATAAATTCTTTAAAATAGGTCTATAACTTAACTATCCTTGAGACTTTATATAAAAAGATTATCCACGCCATAAATTTTTATCCTATACAGTATGGGATTTAATAATCTATAATTAGGAAACGTAAAACAAACGCAAATTTTTTTGCGTTTGCTTTTAATTAAACTCTATTAAAAAAATAGTCTTGCCAAAATATAAAATGTCCTGCTTAAAGCTTTAAATATAGAGCTTTCTATTCCTTAGCTAGAGATTTTCATTTGATAAAATCCCTAAACTCCAATGGAAATTAGATTTGTAAATTGCTTATTATTTTCCAAACGCAAAACAAACGCAAATTTTTTTGCGTTTGTTTTTTCATACTAATTCTTAAATTCAATCCTCATCTAAGTTCAAAACCCCATCTGGTGCTGACTCTTTTCCCACATATTCTATCCTTGTTCTAAGCCTTTCTTTGCCCTTGCTTTTCTTATATGCCTGGTCGGTTTCCTTAATTAGGTAGGCACCCGGATCTAGTTTTTTAATTTTTATTATTTCCTTTACTGCCCCCTTATTCCTTTCATACATAGCACTAGTCATCTTGTCATATTCTTTGCCATCAAAAAATAACTTGGACTTGTCTGAATACTCTGCTTCTTTGCCCAACTTTTTGCTAATCTCTCCCAGACTCATCCCATCACAATCCTTGGCAAGTCTCATAATATCCCAAGGCCCCATTTTCTTATCTTCGATTTTCCAATAAGCAACCTGTCTCTCGCTTGGAAATACCATAGATTTTTCTTGACCCTGGCTTAGCTTTAAGCCAATCCTTATCTCGTAGCCAGTCGCCTTATTTGCATAAGAATTAGCTAGGAAGGCTATGGCAACAGCCAAGATTAGCCCACATAGTCCGATGATTTTTTTATTAAATAATTTTTTCATATTTCCCCCTTTTTTATTAGTTTAACACTTGCCATGTAAAATTGACATTAAAAAAGCTCCCGCTGGGCTTAATATTTTAAACCGCCTGAGAGCTTTTCATTTATTTTTCAAATCCCGCCTTGATTCTTTTTACAAATCTAAATCCTGTGTAGATTATGGCAAGGATTCCTACTATTGCACCGATTAGGGTAAGAATTTTTGTGATTTTTACTAGGCTATTGCCTTCTTTTGCATCATTGGCACTTGCTACAAACTCACCAGATGGGAGTTTAAATTCCTCTGCTGGCCCCGATTCATCTCTAATTGCATTTACCAAAAGCCTGTCAGGTCTTGGTGGCAAAAATGGACTACATGTGAGGAGGGTTATCATATCCAAATCTCCCCTAGGAGCAAGCTTCGCCCAATCATAAGGGCCTATGACTTCCTTATCACTTACCACATAGCGCATAGTTCCATTTGCTCTTTCTATATAGATATAGTCACCACTTTCAAGCTCGTCAAGGTACAAAAACATGGTATCGCCCCACCAACCCCTGTGGCCGGCTATGGCAGACCTTGTACCCTTACCACCTATAGGAATGGCAGTACCTGCCACCTGTCCAACTCCCTTTGAAATATGCTCGAGAGTCGCATCCAAATATAGGGGTAAGTACTTGTCTAGCTTTGGTATAGACAGATAGGCAAAAGGTGTATTGGTTGTCCTAAACATCTTGTACTTGTCTTCGTAAGCTTCTTTGGTGAAAGGGTCTTCAACACTCAAATCAGACCCCTTAATCATTTCGTTGTAGGTTTCTGCATTTTTGTTTTCTTCTGCTATTTCATCTTTCGACTTGTTTGCTTCGACTTTTTCAAAGGCTTTTCTCTCGCTTTTTGCCTTCAAGTCATGGTAAGACCTCAACACAAGCGGACTTGTCAAAAGCAAAAGCCCAAGCAATATTAAGATATATCCAAAAAAGGATTTTTTAGTTAATTTTATTTCTTTCTTCAATTTCTCTTAGCTCCTTACTTAGGTCGTTTGTCCTCTTCTTTTCCCTAAAAAGTGTCAAGACCAGGATGATAATTATAGGAATCAAAACTAAAACCATTCTGAAAAAGTCAATCCTCGCCCTCGGTGTATTAGCAACTCCATCGTCAATCGCCTCTTGGTAAGGAATCCTCTCTCCACGCACCAAAAGCCTGTGGGAGTTAATCATGTAGGGTGTGCAGGTCAAAAGAGTCGCATAGTCCTTACCTTCAACAACAAGAACAGGCTCAAAGTTAGATGGCTCTACAACCTGGATTTTATCAACCTTGTAGGCAATAGTTTCCTTAATATTTGTAATATAAAACACATCTCCATAGGCAAGTTGGTCTAAGTTCCTAAAAAGCTTAGCATTTGGTAGCCCCCTATGGGCAGTGATAACTGCATGGGTAGACTTTCCACCAACAGGAAGAGAAGTCCCCTCCAAGTGGCCTGCACCCTGTTGCAAAACGTCTTCGCTAGTACCCGCGCGTATTGGAATATCCACCTTTATTTTGGGGATTTTGATATGTCCAATCATTTCTTCAACTTCAAGCATACGGGCATATTCAGCACGACCCGCCTTTTCTATATCAGTATAAGGGTCAGAAAGCCTAGATGGGTCAAGGGTACGGTTATAAGCCTCTGCCAGAGCCATCCTCCTGTCAAGATCCTCCGGGTTTAAGTCTTTAGCAGCCTTAGTAAAAGTGATAACTTCGTCTTCAGCCTTGATTTCATAATACTTTTGACTTATCAAAGGATAGGAAAAAATCAAAAGTCCCAAGGTGAAAATCGCCATGAAAATCAGCCTGCTTCTAGTCTTTTTAGACATAGTCCTCATCCTCACCAGCTAGGTTATCAAACAAATCTCCCTGCTTTTGCGAAATCTTTGGCTTAGACTTTATAAAACCTCCCTTGGCCAATTCACTAATCTTCTTGAAATATTTTTTATTATCCCTTCTCAATTTCAAAATCAGAATAATCAATATTAAAATTAAGATAAGTGATGCAAAGAAAAGCATCCTAAATATCCAGTTGTTCCTATTTTCCCTAATCAATTCCTCATCAACAGCTGGTACATAAGGCACCCTGTGGCCCCTTACTATAAGCCTGTGGGTGTTAATCATAATTGGTGTGCAAGTCAAAAGAGTTGCATAGTCATGGCCCGGACTAATCATAAGGTCCTCAAAATTTGATGGCTCGATTACCTTTATCTGATCAACCTGGTAGGCAATGATGCCTTGGATATTTTCTATATAAAACTTATCGCCAATTTCTAGTTGGTTTAAGTGGGTGAAAAGTGTTGCCTCAGGCAAACCTGAGTGGGCGGTCAAAACTGTATGAGTTGAATTACCACCTATAGGAAGGGAAGTTCCCTCCAAATGGCCAACACCCTTTTGCAAGATATCCTCACTTGTACCTGCATATATAGGCAGCTTTTGGTTAATCTTTGGTATATCAACAGTACCAATCATCTCCTCAACTTCGAGCATACGGGCATATTCCTTACGGCCTTCCTCATGCCTTTTTCTAGTATAAGGGTCAGATGCAATCTTGCCTGTAAGCGACTCGTTAAAAGCCTTAGCGAGGTTGATTCTCCTGTCAATTTCCTTGGTATCAAGCTTTTTAGCCTCAGTAGAGAAAGTCTCCACCTTCTCGTTAGACTCTATCCTATAATAAAACCTTGAAATCAATGGATAAATCATTACCAAAAATCCAAGCAAGAAAATCAACCTGAAAAGCCAACGTGACTTTCTTTTATTAACTTTTTTTCCTTTGGCTTTTTTGCCCTTAGCTTTTTTCTTAGCCATACTTATCCTTTATGTAAAAAAGGGGCGAAAGCCCCAAGCAATCATTTATATTTTACTCTAAGACTCAAAAAACAACACAAAATCTCATAGTAAAATAAGGACCCTTCTAAATGAAGGACCCTTCATATTCTATACTCTTTGCCATCTCTCGCCGCTATTAACAAGCTTGATACCCATTGCCAAGAGGATAAAACCTCCTATAGCCATAAGCACGATTCTGATATCACCAGTCTTAACAAGAGGGCTTCTTATAATCTTAGTAAATTCTGGAGGTGTATAGACAGTTGTAGTTGTCCTATGATTTGTAGTAATAATAGGTACAAATGGTTTATTTTTAATCTTAGAAGCAGGAAGCGACTTGCTTGCCGCATCAACAGTAAAATAAGTGTACTCAGTCATAATAGTATGATCTTTTGGAGCTTCTACTTCTTTAAGAGCATAGTCCCCATACTCTAATCCATCAATACCAAACTCCCCATTGTCCTTAGAAACAAGTGTCACTTGCTTATCATCCTTGATGACCTTTTCTAGTTTTTTACTTTCCTTGTCAACGACCTTCCATAGGGTAAACTTAGCACCGCCAAGCCTTTTTTCGTCATTGCTAGTATCAATTTTCACAAAATTGTACCCACCTGTTGGAGTCTTTGGATTTGGTATTTCAGGTTTGTTCTCAATAATCAAAACCTTAACCTTACCCTTATCGTCAACTACATTTCCGTCCTTTACCTTAAATTCTATCTTATTTTTGGATAAAATATACTTATCTGGAGCCTTAGTTTCCTCTAGGTAATACTCACCGTCTTTCAATTCAGAAATATAAATTGCACCCTTATCATCAGTGACAAGCTCTTCCTTGCCCGCCTTATCTTCTTCATAATAAATACCGGTCTTCTTGACTTTCACAACAGTGCCGTCTTTTTTATACAATTTGAAAACCGCATCCTTAAGGTATTTGTTCTTATCAGCTGCATCTACCTTTTTAAGGATAGGAGTAATCTTGTTTTTAACTGTAACAGTTCCACCAGGACTAACATCTTCAGAAGGTGTACCTATATTAGCTTTATCATATCCCGGATGTGGAGTTTTTTCCTTAAAGTAATATTTACCCTCTGGCACATTCTCAACGACAATCTTTCCATCATCATTAGTAATAAGAGAACTTGTCTTTCCTTTATCTTTATAAATGTAAGAACCCGTACTACCATCAACAGTAACTACCTTGTCGCCATCTTTATCTTTTCTGTAAAGCTCAAATTCTACTTGATTAAGCTTAATATTTGAATTATCCACATCTTCCTTGATAAGGACAATTCTATCATTAGGAACTTTTTCAGTAACCTTAGCCTCTATTCTTCGAACTTTCTTATCATTTGTAGTTTTATCAGAAAGATGAACCACAAAAGTATTGAGTTTTTCATTGGCAATCTTCTTAGACTCATCAGTCTCCTTAATAAGGTAATAACCCTCCTCAAGGCCCTTAATTGTAATATTTTCTTCAGTCAATTTAGTAAGATCAGTATTATCGCCCTTGTTAAATTTAATCTCATCAACAAACTTGCCATCATATACTAGTTTGCTCTTTTCAGATAAGATACCATCCTTGTCAAAAAGCTTTTTTTCCTTAAGCTTATCCTCAGCATCCTTAACAGAAACTTCCTTCTCGCCTGATTTATGAAGGCTTTGAGCCAAGTCAAACATTTCCTTATCGGTCATCGCCTTATCAGTCTTAAGCTTATAAACCTTGACCTGCCTAGCAGAAGACCTAATAGTCCCGCCTTCTTTTACTTCTTTTTTCAAATTGTCCTTATCATTAATTTTAATACCTATCTCGATAGCAAACTTCCCGCTATCCTTAGCAAAGACCTGACCCTGAGAAAGAAAAACTCCCACAACCATCAGCAAAGCCAATATAAAAGATATGTACCTATACTTGAGTATTTTTTTCATAATTCCTCCCCAGAATTTCAAAAAACAATGGCAAAGCAAAACCTTCGCCAAAGAAAAATACGCAAAATCCGCATATTATTAAAGCTTTTTTGCAATATATTTAAAGTCTCAAAATTTTTATAATAAAATTCTTCTAGTTATTCTTATTATATCACAAAAGGCTTGAAAAAACTACAAAAAATAACCAATACAAAAGTTTTTTTCGATAAAAAATAAAAATAAGCACAAGACTTAGAAACACCAACAAATAAAATTCAAATACGGAAAATAAATATAAAAATAATAAATAAAACCCACAAAAAAGACGAGTCCAAGCACTCGTTTTTTATAGGCAAAACCACATAAAATTCAAAGTCATAAGAATATCAAACTTAGTACTTAGATATTATTTGTTCTAACTCAGTTTTCAAAACTAATCTTCAATTTTTTACCAAAAGCACTTGCTAATCTTTCCAAAGTTTTAAAAGATGGATTAGCACATCCATTTTCAATTTTGCTAATCTCACTTTGGTGAATCCCTGTAAGTTCTGATAAATCTTTTTGAGTCATTGATAGCTCAGCCCTACTATCAATCACCGACTTTATAATTTGAAATTCTGGCTCAAGCCTATCCCATTCCGTTTTAAACTCTGGATTTTTAAGCTCTTTATTTAGTGTATCTCTAAAATTTTTGGTCATTTTTATCACACATCATAAATTTATCCCTTCTTTTCTTAGCAATATCAATTTCTATTTGAGGTGTTTTCTGAGTCTTTTTCACAAATCCATTTGTCAATATTATCCTTTTGCCTACAACAAAAAAGCACAAAACACGGACTATATTACTAGATTGCTTCACTCTCAATTCAAATATCCCATCGGATAAATGCTTTGAAAAAAGCTCTCTTAAATTATTGCCCTTGTACTCCAATAACTCCAAGGTCCTAAAAACCTTAGCTCTCATCTTAATATCTAGTGATAAAATAAAATCTTCTACAGGATAAGACCCATCATGATCCTTAAAATATTAACATCAAACATTGAAAATCTCCTTACAAGAACTATATAGGATATATCCTATATTATCAAACAAGGCTTAACAACAGCCACCCACGCCATCTCGAGCGAAAGCGAGAGATCTTATGAATTTGGGATATGGTAAGGTGTCAAGACAATTTCAAAAGAAAATCTCAGTAAGTAATTATCATTATCAGCTGTACCATACTATCCTAAACTTATAAGAATAAAAATATAATGAATTTGACATAACAAAAGAGACTCGGCTTGGAGTCTCTTTGTTGGCTTATTGTCCGTACTGACCAATAAGGTTTTTATTTTCTTTTATAATCTATTAAGCTTCAACGGCTTGAGATTTTTTGTAGGCTACGAATGCGCCTGCCATGATTGCGGCACCTACTACTATAAAGATGATAGAACCAATACCACCTGTTTGTGGGATGGTAATCTTCTTATTCTCTACTGCGAAAGCATCTACACCGTCTTTTAATTCTTTAACGGTTAGTTTGCCATTTTTATCAGCATCAAATAATTTTTTAGCTTCTGCTAATGTCATTCCAGTAATCTCATTGTCTTGAGTTAATTCTTTAGTGTCAGCAGCCTTTGTATCTACTAATTCAACTTTATTAAATTTATAGTCGTAAGTTCTGCCTGTTCCTACTGTAAATTTATAGTCTTTGTTTCTCTTAGCATAGCCCTCTGGTGCTTTCTTTTCTTTTAAGAAATATTCGCCATCTGCAAGACCTTCAACATAGATTTGACCATCTTTGTTTGATGTAAATACAAAAGCATCATTTTCTGTTTCGGTCCATTTCCATGTGATTTTCATTTCTTTGTAGGCTTTATCTCTAGCTGTTTGTAATTCTGTTACTTTTTTCCATGCTTCTGCTTCAGAATTATAAGCTTGGCTTTGTATAGTTGCTTGATTTGTAGCAGAAATCTTACCTTTTGCTAAAGCTGCATTTACAGCTGCTATAGCATCTTGATATTTTTGCTCTGCACCTTGATAAGCTGTTACTCTATCAGCTAATTCAGTAACATCAGCCTTTGCAAGATATTCAGTTTTGTTGCCATTATTTCTAGTAACAACGAATTCTGCTCCAGCAAGTCTAGTTTTCTTTTCTCCGTCAACCTTTACGAATTTAGAATCGTGAGTTACTACCTTTGGTGGTTCTGGAGTTTTTACAGTCTTATCTGGTTTGTTTGTGATTGTTAATGGAGCACCTTTGGCTTCGCCAGTTAATGAAAATGTTCCCTTAAATCCATCTACAAACTCTCTAACTTTATATTGTGCGCCTTTTTCAAGACCCTTGAATTTACCACTAAATCCTGTTTTATCTGTTAATTCAAATGTAACGCCTTCTTTAGCTTTTACTTCAGATTTTACTTCTTGGGTTTTGTTTGGATCTTCACCAACTACTGTACCAATTAGGGTAACTTCAGCAACTGTATTACCTTGTTCATCTTCTAGGATATATACAACATTGACTTTTTTAGGAGTATTATCCGCAGTTCCATCTGCATTTACCCATTTTTTAGTAACAGGAATTTCACCTTCTGATGATGATGTTGGTTCACCTGGATTGTTATCGCCTGGTATAAAGGTGATGTGGTTCTTCTCAATCTCATCTACAATTGTTTCACCATTAACTGTTGCAGAGTAAACTAATTTGAAGGTAACATTACCTTTTGTTATATTTTCTTCTTTTGTTGATGCTTTAGAACCAAGCATTTTGTTAAGACCTAGTATATAGTCTTTTTTAGTTATTTCTAGATCAAAACCATTGTTTCTATCAGTTATAGTGTAATTTGATGTATCTACTTTTTCAAAATCCTTTGCGCCTGGTTTTTTAATGTAAAGTTCAAGGTCTTTATTGTATGTTAGACCCCTAGTCATAGCATCTGACCATGTCAATTTTTCATAAAGCTGACCTTCGATAAGTTCTGTTTGTACTTCATAAGGAACTGTTGATCCTTTTCTAGCATCAACTGCTGTCTTAGCATTTAAGTAGTTTGCAAAGTCAACACCATGTTGTTTTTTTATTCTTTCTAGTTCTTGTAATTTTGCTGCTTTATCATTTTCAGCAGCTTCATCATAAGCTTTTTTAGCTTTATCGTATTCTTCTACCCAAGCTTTAAGGATTTTAGAATCTACTTTGCCATCCTTAGTTGTAGCTTCATAGTGCTTGTCTGTATTAGTACTTTTTTCAATATTCTTTGGATAGGTGTGTACTTCTTCTAGCCACTTATCTTGATTCTTGTTAAGAACTGGAATAGCTATACCGAATGGTACAGATTTTTCTTTAACACCTGTAACTGTTGATGGTCTATCTGATTCTATAAACCAGTAGTATCCTCTAGTTAGAGTAACAGAAGCTTCACCTTTTGCATCAGTTTTTGTTAATTTAACTCCATTTTCTATTCCTGGACCTTCTTCTCCTACTAGAGCATCCATTTGATCCTTTGTTTCATATTTAGATGGGTTTGCCATCATTTCATCAAGTTGTTTTGCAGTTTTTACCTTGTAGTAAGTAAATTCTACTCCTGCGAGCGCCTTAATTTCCTTACCACCATTAGCAGTTTGTAATTCTTTTAAATCGAGCTTACCACCATCATGTAGGAATGGGAAAGCATCTCCATATGATTCTGCTACTAATTTGTGAATATGAAGTGTTGTGGAAAATTGGTTAGTTCCGTCATATTCTTCTTTCACGTCTTTTAATTTGGTTTCATCAATTGTAGAAGTTACAGAATTTGGTTTTACTTTATCACCTGGTTCGGTTGATATGTTTGCACTAGCAGTCGTAAATGGTGCGGCTATGATACCAAATACCATGGCGAATGCTGTTAATAATGACAAAATTTTCTTTTTCATAATATTCTCCTTTATATTTTTTGTCAGTGTCGCTTGGGGTGATTGGTAGGATGCCACTTGTTTTGGGTGTCCCTTCGTTTGAGTGAGCCCGCCTTTGTGGGATTCTTCGCTTTCGCTCAGAATGACATATGTGGTTTCCCCACTGTCATTCTGAGGAACGAAGTGACGAAGAATCTCATGGATGAGGGTTCTCTCCGTTTGAGGGGTCTCGAGTTTATAAGGTCTCTCGTCAAAGCACTATGGGCTCTTCTGTCGAGACGGCGCTCAAAAACTACTTTGCTAAAGTGGTTTTTTACCAATTTTCTCAGAAAGGCTAACGACTTGCCTTTCGTGCTGGTGGGTCCAGCTGCTTATAGGTTGCTCACTCTACCTTGATATAGAGGTAGGATGTCCTATAAATGGTGCGGGTTGTCCTTTATGATTAGGGCGATTGCCCTAGATTTTTTGGCATTAGGCTCTTGCCTATAAGGCCAAGTTTTCCTTTTCTTTATTATATCATAAATCAAGGATTTGTAACATTCTTTCGTGCTCTTATGAGCCGCCAGCCCTCATGCCCCGTACTAGCGGCGAGGGTTTTGGCTTTATAATCATAGGCAAGAGCCTAATAATTATTGATGTTGTGGTTTCTTTACCATACTCTTAATTCAATTATTACTAGAGATCTCTCCACTCGCTCCGCTCGGTCGAGACGGGGCGGGCGGCAAGAGCCTAATAATTATTGTGGTTTTTAAGTATTTCTCTTCGTTTATTCTGGTCCAGCGTTTTTGAGATTCTTCGCTTTCGCTCAGAATGACACTGTTGTTTCCCCCACTGTCATTCTGAGGAACGCAGTGACG
>NZ_CAUPHG010000029.1:0-17343 GCF_963510915.1 uncultured Anaerococcus sp.
ACATTCCGCTTAAAATATTATTAAATTATTCCGTGTTTACGGGTTCAGGTCAAAAACGTCCTATTTTTCTAAATCATCTATGTCTTTTTCCACCCTATCAAGCAAGTCTTCTACCAAATTAGGGAAGGCCTTAATAAGTCTTTTTTCACTCATTTTATCAAACTTATTGATGAGGTCAGCACGCATTTTAGCTCGTTTGGCTTCGATTTCTTTGACCCTAGGCCTATCAGCGATTTCTTCTCTCTTTTCTTTGATAGCCATGGTCCTGTCATAGACACGCTTGCCAATATCATCTGACACTTCTCTGATATCCTCGCTGGCTGCCTGAAGTTTCTTAAACTTCTTATTCAAACCAACAAGAGTTAAAATTGTCTGAGCAAGGTCTATGGCCAAAATCACAAGTAAAATTGCATTTGCATAAAAAATAAATTTTGGATTCAAGAAGGCAAAAAATCTTACAATCAAAGGGTGAACTGCCTCATAGAGAACAAAGCAAGCAAGACCCCAAAGGATTGAAAATTCAAGGCAAATATAACCACCGACATTAAATCTCATGTCAGAATAATCCCACCATTTTTTGTGGAAAATCTTCTCCAAAAGAAAACCACCGACAAGCTCAAGGGCTGTAGCAATAAAAACTGATCCAAAAAATAAGTATAATTTATTAGTTTTTGCTATGTCTGTCAAAAAATAAATCACACCCAAGGCCCCAAAACCATAAATCGGACAAAGCGGCCCATTAAGAAAGCCCCTATTTATAAAACGCCCAGTCTTAACAGCCTGGTAAGAAACCTCCATAATCCAACCGATAAAAGCATAAACAAAAAAATATCCAATATAAAACCTAATAAAATCATCTCCTTATATTTTTAAAATATTATACCAGTTTGCGAAAATTTAAACACAAAAAGTGCCCTTTCGGACACTTTTCTTAATTCTCCCCATGGTCGGTGATTGGTTCTTCGTTATTGTCTATGGCTTCTTGGACGGTTTCTTCTACCTTATCTTTGATTTCTTCGTTGTCTATGTGGGAGCTGTCTATTAGTTTGTTTAGTCTTTCTTGGTCTTTTTTGGTGAAATCTAGGTCGTCGTCGAGTTTTTTTCTCATGTAGTGTCTGATTCCCAGTCTTTTCATGGATTCTCGTCTGATTGCTGACCTTTCTTTGAAGTAGGCAAAGACCAATAGTGCCATCATGAATATTCCTATATAGCCGATTATCGGATAAAAAATCGAAACTAATTTCTTAAATCCTAGGAAGGATAGGACAAATCCCACGCCTGTGATTGACACAAGCATGATTTTAAATCGTCTTTCATCATCGTTTGAAAATCTCCTTGCTAGGGCGTAAAAAAGTGAAATCCCTGTATTAAAAATCATACCAAAGATGACTACTGCCATTAAGAATCCTAAAATCGGGCTGATATCTTCTATGACGTAAAGCATTGGAATATCAAGCTTATAGACTTCTTCCACCCTTATAAAGAGGGTGAGGGTGATTAATACTCCCATGACGCCGACTATGGCACCGCCTATTAGTCCGCCTCTACCGGCATTTTCTGTGCTTAATTCGTCTCCACCAAGGACAAGTCCCATGGAAACAGCAGTCATAAGGCACATTCCAAAATAATTTAGGACAGAAAATCCAACATTGTCAAAATTTGATGGGAGCTTACTTGCAAAGGCGTTTAAGCTTTCCCAATCTGGTTTATATTTAAAAATTGTATAGACTGAGCCGAGTAGCACAAAGCCTACGATAAAAGGAGTAAATGATCCTATCACTTGGCTTACCTTAGAAAAATCCATCATGCCAACGACAATTATTAAAAGGGCACAAAGAATCCTGCCAACGTTGACATTTACCCCAAAGGCCTGGTTTAAATTTGAACCTGCTCCGGCTAGCATAACAAAACCCACTACAAAGCAAGTAAATACCAAAGACAAGTCCATAAATTTCGCTATGAATTTATTGGTAATCTCGTCAAAAACGTCAGAATGGTCGGTTGCTAAGTAATGACTTCCCAAAATTAATAAAATCCCACCAATTAGCATATGTAGGATACCAACCATGCCAATACCAACAATCCCACTTATTCCTAGCGAAACAAAATATTGTAAAAGCTCTTGGCCCGAGGCGAGTCCTGCTCCTGTGAGGACTCCCACATAAGCAAGCATTATTTTAAATGTTTGTTTGTTCATAATTCCTCCATCTCGACATGATACTGGAATAAACTATTTTAGCAAATTTGCAGAAAAATAAGACCCTAGGAGGTCATCTTCTCTAGGGCCTTAATATTGGTGATTAAAATTTCTTCTCTGCCTATAATTTTTATAAGACCCATCTTTTCAAAGGAAGAAAGTTTCCTCGATAGGGTCTCCCTTACCACTCCCGAATAAGAACCAAGTTCTTCTCGACTAAGGTGGAAGGTTATAAGAACTCCGTCTTTTTTGACTATGCCAACATCTGCTGCCAAATCTAAGAGGAGTTTGGCGACTTTCATATCAGCATTTTGGGTTGATAGCCTATCTATAAGGTCTTCGCTCCTCCTTATCCTCCTAAAGGATTGGTTTAGGATTTTAATTAGGACTTGGTTATTTTTCTTTAATACATTATTAAAGTCGAGCTTAGAGATGATTAAAAGCTTGGACTTAGAAAGGGACTTGGCCTCATAGATATAGTTTTCATCTGTCAGAAGGTTGTGGGCACCAACAAAGTCATCCTCGCCATAAATATACAAAATTTGCTCCCTCCCATCAGAGAGATAGGTTGATATTTTTATAAAACCTTCAAGGATGATATACATAAAATCCGGCTTGTCACCAAAGGAAAATATTACATCACCTTTTTTATAAAGTAAGACCTGGGGTCTGTACCTAAACCTTGCTAATTCTTCATCTGTCAAGAAAGCCAAAAAGCTTTCTTCATCTTTTTTGTAGTTATACATATCTTGCTCCTACAAAGATTTTAACATATTATTAGCATAGATTTCAAAGTCTTTTGCTTGATTTTTATCCATGGCCTCCATATTTTCAATTCTATAAGTCTTACCCAAGTCAGCATACTTGCATACGCCCATCTTGTGGTAGGGAAGAATTTCTATCTTGTCTATATTTGCCTTTATGGGCCTAATAAATTTGACAAGTTCATCCATATCCTCTTTGGTATCTGTGACAAAGGGCATCATTACATGCCTTATCCATACCCTGGTGTCGGTTTTTTTGATAGATTCCATGAATTTTATAAGCTTGTCTTGGTGGTTTCTTGTTATTTCATAGAAAAAGTAGGGATCATAGTGCTTTATATCTAAAAGGATAAGGTCTGCCTCTTTTGCTATCTCGTCATAATATTTTTCATCACCCACTCCCGAAGTATCTACTGCGACATTGATGTCTTCCTTGTGAAGGGCCCTAATTGTTTCAAGAACAAAAGCCCCACTAGCTAGGGGCTCGCCACCTGAAAGGGTGACTCCGCCTCCATTTTTGTAGTAGGGTTTCATTCTGAGGGATCTTCTTACAATCTCACCTACACTAATATCTCTGCCATAGTCTAGGGACTGGGTATCAGGATTATGGCAAAATACACATCTCAGTGGGCAACCGGAAAGGAAGAACACAGTTCTAATTCCCGGTCCGTCTACTAGACCCATTGTTTCTATTGAATGTAATTTTGCCATAGGACCTCCTTATATTATTGGTGGTTGTGGAAGGTTCTTTCTAGAACTTCTCTCTTTTGTTCATCTGTAAGTCTGTTAAAGTGAACAGCGTAACCAGATACTCTGATTGTTAGGTTTGGATATTTGTCTGGGTTGTGGTAAGCATCTAATAATTTTTCTCTTTGAAGAACGTTGACATTCAAATGGAAGGCATCTTGGCCAAAATAACCGTCCATGATATTTACAAGGTTGTCAATTCTTACGTCTTCTTCCTTGCCGAGGGCATCTGGTACGATTGAGAAGGTGTTTGAAATACCGTCTTCGCAGACGCACTCATAAGGAAGTTTAGCTACAGAGTTTAGGCTGGCAAGGGCACCTGATTCATCCCTACCGTGCATTGGATTTGCACCTGGAGCAAATGGTTCTCCTGCTTTTCTACCATCTGGTGTTGTTCCTGTCTTCTTACCATACATTACATTTGATGTAATTGTAAGGGCAGATAGAGTTAATTTTGCATTTTTATAGGTTGCGTGTTTCTTTAGCTCATTGGAGAAATAAGTTAGGATATCAACAGCGATTTGATCTACCCTATCATCGTCGTTACCATATTTAGGGAAGTCACCTTCTGTTTCAAAGTCGATTGCTATGCCATTTTCATCCCTAACTGGTTTTACTTTTGCATATTTGATTGCTGATAGGGAGTCAGCTGCTATTGAAAGTCCTGCTACACCTGTTGCTAGATTTCTCTTTACATAGGTATCATGAAGGGCCATTTGACCTGCTTCGTAAGCATACTTATCGTGCATGAAGTGGATAACATCTAGGGTCTTCACATAAAGACCTGCTAGTTCTGATAAAACTTTTTTGTAGTTTGCTAGAACTTGGTCATAGTCAAGGTATTCTGTTGTGATTGGCTCAACATCATTAAATAACCTAATTAGGCTGCCGTCTTTGTTTTTCTTCTTTTCATCAACTCCACCATTTATTGAGTAAAGTAGTGATTTTGCTAGGTTAGCACGAGCGCCAAAGAATTGCATTTCCTTGCCAACTTCCATAGCAGATACACAACAAGCTATGGCATAGTCATCGCCGTACATATTTCTCATTAGGTCATCATTTTCGTATTGGATAGAATCGGTCATGATAGAAACCTTAGAACAGAACTTCTTCCAACCTTCAGGAAGTTTTTCAGCCCAGAGGATTGTCATGTTTGGTTCTGGAGCAGATCCTAGGTTAATGAGGGTATTTAGGTATCTGAAGGCTGTCTTTGTTACAAGAGTCCTACCATCTAGACCCATACCACCAATTGATTCTGTAACCCAAGTTGGGTCTCCACCGAAAACTTCATCATAGTCTGGAGTTCTTAGGTGACGAACAAGTCTTAGTTTTATAACAAGTTGGTCAATTATTTCTTGAGCGCCAACTTCATCAAGGATACCTCTATCCAAATCTCTCTTGATATAAATATCTAGGAAACCCGCATTTCTACCAATTGACATAGCTGCACCGTTGTTTTCCTTAACAGCTGCAAGATAGCCAAGGTATAAAAATTGGGCTGCTTCTCTCGCATTTGTAGCAGGTTTTGATATATCTATACCATACTTAGCTGCCATATTTTTAATCTTGCCAAGAGCTCTGATTTGCTCGCTAACTTCTTCCCTTAGTCTGATAGTTGCTTCTAAGTTGTTTTCATCAATTTCTATCTTATCTAGGTCTTTTTTCTTTTCTTCAACTAATCTATCAATACCATAAAGAGCAACTCTTCTGTAATCGCCGATTATCCTACCACGACCATAGGCGTCTGGCAAACCTGTTAAAAGACCAACGTGTCTGGCTGTTCTCATATCCTTGGTATAGGCATCAAAAACACCCTCGTTGTGAGTCTTTCTAAATTCTTTGAAATATTTTGCTTGAACAGGATCCATCTCTTGACCATAAGCCTCAAGGGATTGCTCAACCATCCTATAACCGCCATAAGGGTTTACAATTCTTTTAAGAACTTCATCAGTTTGAAGACCAACAATGACCTCGTTTTCCTTGTCTATATAGCCAGCATCAAAACCATCTATAGAAGAAAACCTACTTGTATCTGCGTTCCTGTAAGATTCTCTGATTTCTTTGTTAATCAAATCTTCTACAACAGCAAATAATTTTGTAGTCTTTTCGCTCTTACCAGCTAAAAAATCATCGCCACCTTCGTATGGGGTGTAATTTGCTTGGATAAAGTCACGAACATTAATCTCGTCTTTCCAAAGTTCACCCTTAAATCCGTCATATGCTTTAAGTTCCATTTTTGCCTCCTAATATATATTTTAAAAAACCTAAGTTTTTTACTATCTGCCCCTATTCTATACGGAAAAAGTTTGCTTGTCTGTGATTTGAATCACTTCAGCATAAAAAAAGACAAGCCCAATTGCTTGCCTTTAGTAAATAAATATAAATTTTATACTAAATAATGGTTATATCCACTAAGTTCTATTGTTTTTATAATTTTAAGCTTAACTACATTTGTAAAAACAACATCTTATAAATTATTTTTTCTTTTAATCACATATAATCCGATTATAATAGTTAGCCAATAAGCAAGCTCTCCTAAGAAAATAATTAATAAGGCTTCTCTTTGGTGGGGACTATTCATTTGTAAATCTTTAAAAAAAACTATAGCTAGAACAAAAACTAGCACTATGTTAATTCCAATAGCTCTCTTTATATTAATTCTCATTTTCTAACTCCTACTAACTACCGATTCCTTTGACAAAGTCGTTAATATATTCTGGTATTATAATACTAGAATGGTTTTTAAATCACAATATGTTTTCTCTACTAAAATAGATTTTCCTGACAAAAAAATTTTTCACTATATTATCGCTTGGGAAATCATTTGACATTTTTTCCTATTTTTAGTAATATTGGTATAGATTAGAGGCTAAGGGTTAAATCCATGAAGGACTTACCAAGAAGGTAAACCTAGCCAAATATCATTGTTTTATTGACATTCATGAAGGGTGTCTTGTTTTCGTACAAGAAAATAAGAGACCTTTTTTTATTGGAGGAATTATGAAAATTGATTTGGATAAGTATTGGCAAAATAGGGCCAAGACTTACGATGATGGTGTCCAAGAAGAAATCGATCACGGTCACAAAAAGGACTGGCAAAATCTTTTCTCTTCCTACCTTCCAAGGGATTTGACTGGTAAAAGGGTTTTAGACCTCGGATGTGGACCAGGATTATTTTCCCTAATAATGGCAGAAAATAAAGCCAAGGTCACAGCCTTTGACAAGTCAGAAAAAATGCTTGAAATGGCTAAGAAAAATTTAAAAGATTTCAAAGACCAGGTTGTTTTTGTAGAGGGCGATTGTGAGGAAGATATTTTTGAAAAAGAGTCTTTTGATTATATTTTATCTAGAAACCTCACTTGGATGCTATCTTTCCCGTCTACAACCTACATGAAGTGGAAGTCTTACCTCAAAAAGGGCGGCAAGCTTATTATTGTAGATGCGGCTTGGTATTCCTATGTTTGGTGTGAATCTTATGCCAAACTTGCCGAAAAAAACTTAATGGAAGGCATAGATGCAGGCTACGATATGAGAGTGTCTTTTGATGAGGCAGACCTTTGCGAAAGTCTTGCCAAGGATTTGCCCATGACCTATGTAAAAAGGCCAGATTTTGACCTAGCCGTTTTAAAGAAGCTTGGCTTTGATAAGATAGAAATCAAGGAAAATATCGACCCCCTTGTCTATGATGAATCCTTTCAAATAGCCTACAAGTCTACTCCTTCCTTCATGATTGTATGTACGAAAGAAGATGATTGATTGTATTTTATAAAAAAAATCAGTCAGGCTGTCTTTGTTCTCTTTGCTATATCATTTCTAGCCTTTATGGCAAGTTTTTTGGCAGAAGGTGATCCAGTTGAAATGTATTACATAGCAAGACACAAGCCTGTCCCTAGTGAAGAGGTCTTAGAAAAAGCAAGAGAAGAAAAGGGGTTAAATGAGCCACTTATTATCCAATATAAAGATTGGCTTGTGAAGTTTGTATCTGGTGACATGGGGACTTCCTATATGGATGACAGACCAGTTGCCGATAAGATAAAAAATGCCTTGCCAGCAAGTCTTTACCTAGCTATACCGGCATTTTTGATCACCTTTATTTTTGCCATCACGGCTGCCCTGACCTGTATATATTTTAAAGACTCGCTCTTGGATAAAATCCTTGACTCCATTAGCTTTATCCTAGCTTCTATCCCTAGTTTTGTTTATGGGGTTATCCTATTAATCTTATTTGCTGTTAGGCTAAAGTGGTTTCCAGTAATATCAAGAGGTCATGATGACGGTTGGGTCTTACCTGCCCTATCCCTTGCCCTACCTATGATTGGCAAGTACACCAGGCAAATCCGTTCCGCCATGGTTGAAGAATACAAAAATCAGTATGTTTTAAGCTTTGAGGCTAGGGGTTTTAAGAAAAAATTCATTATATTTAACTGCGTTTTTAAAAATTGCGCTGGTTTGGTTTTAAACCTCATGGCCATGTCCTTTGCCTACTTGTGTGGCGGGGTAACTATAGTAGAACACCTTTTTGTATGGCCCGGTCTTGGTTCTTTGATTATGGATTCAATCCTCTTTAGGGACTACCCAACCATCCAAGCCTTTGTCTTTCTAAGTGCCTTTATTTATTTCTTGTTAAATATGCTGGCAGATATCTTGTATAAACTTGTAGATAGGAGGGTTGATTTAGGATGAAGTTAGAAAATTTAGTGGTAAAAAAATCTACCATCAAAGAAAGAAAGAAATCTAAAACTCTCTATATTTTAGGTTTTTCGATAATTTTATTAGCCCTTCTTGCCTTGTTTGCAGACAAACTCGCACCAAATTTACCAAACGAAACTATGCCAAAGATTTCCCTTAGCCCACCGAGCAAGGAATATCCTTTTGGAACAGATGCTTATGGTAGATGTGTTTTGTCTAGAGTCCTTGTCGGCTTTAAAACAAGTCTTTTACCAGCCATCATCTTAGTTGGCCTTTCAAGTCTTATAGGTAGTAGCCTCGGTCTTTTTGCCGGCTACTATGGTGGTTTTTTAGACGTAGTTCTTATGAGAATTACAGATATTTTTATGGCATTTCCCTCCCTCTTGCTTGCAATTTTCATTGCCGGCGCCATGGGAGGTGGAATAAAAAATGCGTCCTTGGCTCTCCTTTGTCTGGGTTGGACCAACTACGCACGTATAGTAAGGTCTTTCGTCATGGTTAATAAGGAAAAACTTTACGTCATAGCATCCAAAATTTCTGGTGAAAGTGATTTGAGAATCATATTTTTCCATATCTTGCCAAATATGATGGATGTCTTGATAGTAACCATGTCCCTTCAAATAGCGACCATGATGGTATCCCTTGCTGGCCTATCATTTTTAGGTCTGGGCTCTGCCCTCCCCCAAGCAGAATGGGGATCAATGATTTCAGAAAATATTAGATACATCCAAACCGCCCCTTGGACAGTTTTGTTTCCAAGCTTGTTTTTAGTTTTCTGTTCTGCATTTTTTAATTTTTTGGGCGACAAATACAAAAAAGAATTTTCAAAATAATAGGAGGAAGATATGAAAATTTTTAAAAAATTTGGTTTGACATCACTCTTAGCGCTAGCAGTTCTTTTGAGCGCTTGCTCTTCTAACAAACCTGCTGAAGAAACTAAGGAAGCTAAGAATGGCACAGAAACTACAGAAACTGCCGAAAAGAAAGATTCCGGCGAGGAAAAAGTACTCAAAATTGGATCTTCATATGTTTATGCTTCTTGTGACCCTCACAAGGATTGGAACGGTTGGGAACTTGTAAAACTCGGCGTTGGTGAAACACTTTTTGACCTAGCCGATGATTATAGCCTAAGAGGTAAACTTGTAGAAGATTTCAAAAATATAGACCCAACCACTTGGGAATTTACCCTCAAAGATGGTCTTAAATTCTCAAATGGAAAGGATGTCACAGGTGAAGCTGTTATTAAGAGTCTTCAAAGAACAATCGCCGAAAATCCAGAAGCTGCCAGCCTAAAGGAAGCAGAATTTACAGCTGATGGAAATAAGATTACTATGAAGACTAAAGAAGCAAATGGCAAGGCTCTTAACTCCCTAGTTGACCCTCACTTTGTAATCTGTGATGTTGATGATACAAAAGACTTCGATGCCAGCCCAATTTGTACTGGCCCTTATCAAATATCTGAATTTAAACCAGAAAACGAAATTACCCTTGTAAAAAACGAAAATTATTGGAATGGCACTCCAAAACTAGACAAGATTGTAAACAAACTTGTTAGCGAATCTACAACCCTAGGTCTTGCTCTTGAATCAAAAGAAATAGACATTGCTCAAGTAGATACAGAAACAGCTGATAAACTTGAAAAAGACCCAGCATACACAGTTTCTAGAACCCCAAGTTCTAGAGTTTACATGATGTATGTAAAAGACAGCGCAGTTTCAAATCCAGAAGTAAGAGAAGGTCTATTTAAGGCTATCGACAGAGAAGAAATTGCCAAAGACCTACTTAAAGATGGTATAGACGTTGTTTACAGTCCATTTGCTCCAAGTCTTCCATTTGCTTTACAAAAAGAAGATGTAGATACTTTTGATTTTGAAAAATCTAAGGAATTAGTTGACAAAACTAAACCAGATTCAGAAAAATCTTACACAATGAAATTCTACGAAAGATTAAATATTCCAAAAATTGCTACCCAACTCCAATCTCAATTTACCAAGGCAGGTTGGAAGGTAGAAGCTGTTCAAGATGAAAACTCAAAATACGTTAATAGCGGCGATTACGATCTTGGTATGTACGGCGTTGTAACACTTAGAGTCGGTGACCCATACGAATACCTAAATTCTGTATTTGGTAGTGAGGGACCTGCTAACTACAACGGCTACAAGAATGAAAAAGTAGATGAGCTTTTAAAGCAAATGAAGGCTGAATTTGACGAAGCAAAGAGGGATGAACTTTCAAAAGAAATCCTAAAAACAGCCCTAGCTGATAGAATGCACTACTTTATCGGAAATGTAAAGGTAGATATAGCTGCCCAATCCTATGTTAAAAACTTTGAAGTAAGCCCATTTGAGTACAGAATCGTAAATGTAGATACTGACATAGAAAAATGAAATTGCTCGAAGTAAATAACCTATGTGTAGCCTACGGGGATAAGGAAGTTGTTCACGACCTTTCCTTTTACCTAGAAGAGGGAGAAATCTTGGGCCTGGTTGGAGAATCAGGCTCAGGTAAGTCTAGCCTTTTAAAGGCCATCTGGGGTCATAGGGAGCCTGGCTTTAATGTAAAGGGTGAGATTAAAAACTCAAAAGATTATGGGATTATATTTCAAAATCCCTATTCTTCCTTTAATCCGACAAGCAAAATAAAAAAACATTTTTACTTTGATGCTAAGAGCAAAGTAAAAATGAATAAGGCAGAAATTTACCAAAGAGCCAAAGAAGTCTTAATGCCCCTAGCCTTTAAAGATGTTGACGAGGTCCTAAATTCATATCCCTACGAAATGAGTGGTGGGATGCTACAAAGGATATCAATTGGTCTGGCATGTTTTTTAAAACCAGGTTTTGTAATCGCAGATGAACCAACATCAGCCCTTGATACCCATTCAAAAAAACACGTCCTTGAAGAGGTTGTAAAACTTAAAAATGAAGGCGTATCTACCCTCGTCGTAAGCCACGATATGGGGGTAATAGATAAGGTAGCTGATAGGGTCATGGTTCTTTTTCACGGCAAGCTAATTGAGGCTGGCCCTAAAAAAACCATTATGGAACAGCCTATTCATCCTTTTACTAGGTCTCTAATAAAGGCTGTTCCAAAGATTGGCCAAAATCTAGCATCTAGGATATCTTACGAGGACTTTGACTATGGCGATTTGGAAAAATATTTAGAAAATCCGGACAAAGACCACTATGTTGCTCCCCTAAGGATTGTTTATGAATGAGATAATAAAATGTGAAAATATTTACCAAAGTTATGGTAATAAAGAAGTTTTAAAGGATATAAACTTTTCAATAATGCCTAATCAAATCCTTGGTTTATTAGGAGAATCGGGTTCTGGTAAGTCTACCATAGCCAAGGTGATAACAGGCATTATTAGTCCCAATAAAGGCAAACTCAGCCTTTATGATAAGTCCCTTTACCCAAAGAAAAGTTTAAGTAGAAAAGAATTATATAAAAATATTCAAATGATATACCAGGATTCAACCAATTCTTTTGATCCTAAAATATCAATTGGTGCAAGCATTGACAGGGCTCAGAAAAATCTCCTCGGCATAAATATGGACGAAGCTAAGGAAAATACATTGAAAATGCTAAAAAGAGTTGGGCTAGATTCAAAAATGGCTTATAATTCTAGACCAACAGACCTTAGCGGTGGTGAATGCCAAAGAGCATCAATAGCCAGAGCCCTTACTGTAAAACCAAGGCTATTGATTTGTGATGAAGCTACATCGAGTCTAGATACCAGCGTGGCCTCAAACATCGTTAATTTGCTCCTAGACGTTAAAAAAGATTTTGCTATGTCTATCCTATTCATCAGTCACAATTGTGCTCTTACAGCTCAATTTTGCGACCATATCCTAGTCATAAAAGACGGGGAGATTATAGAAAGGCTTAGTACACAAAATATCCAAGAGCAAATAAGCCACCCCTACACAAAACTCTTATTTGAGTTACAATAATTCTTACCCTATAAAAAATGACTCCTGACAGGTTTTCCAAGTCGAGGAGTCATTTTTTTTAATTAATCTTTGATATTTTTATCTATCAGAAGAAAATAATTTGTTGTAATAGCCTTTAGACACTGGTCTATAAAAAGAGCAATTATTGGTCCAAGATAGCCAACAATACCAATCAGACCGAAAGTTACAAAAGGACGGATGAGGCTTGTTGTTATGAAATACAAAAGAGCAACAATCTTGGCCCTGCCGATGGCCCTAAGGCTTGAAGATCCAATCATGGCCTGGCCTTCAGGAAAGGAAACCAGGGCTGTAAAGGGAATTAAAAGCATGGTTAGGCCAAAGACATCCGGGTCCTTGGTGTAAATCCCAACAAGTTTTGCTCCAAAAAAGTAAAATCCTATGGCAACTAGGCTTGAAAGGGCAAAATTTACCCAGCTTGCAAATTTAAACAAGGACCTAAAGTCACGAGCTTTCTTCCTAGCAAAAAGTTCGCTAGAAAGTGTCATAGAGGCCTTAGACATGCCTTGGGCGAAGGCCCAGTACATATCGCCAATGTTCATGCCGATTGAATGGGCTGCAAATTGGGCAGTGCCAAGAGAGGCCGCAAACTTAGCGTAGAGGAACATTCCCAGCCTTTCAGATATTTGCTCTAAAAATATCCCGTTAAATTCCTTCTTAAATTTCTCAAATAGACTTATTGAAGGGAATAATTTCAAATCCCTAAAGACCAAATATCCCTTGACCAATAAGAAAATTATAGTTAAGGAAAAATTTATTAGGCTCGATACCAAGCCACCAATTCCTAGACCAACAATCCCCATAGGCTCTCCGATAAAAATCCCATGAATTAGGCAATAACAAAGGCAAATATTTACCAATGAGGAAAAAATATTTGATATTAGGATAAAACTTCCATGTCCTTTTGATATCAAAACCGACTGAGCAATAGTTGTATAGGAGTAAAAGAGGATAAAAACTATATTCCATCTTCCGTAGCTTATTGCCAAGTCCAAGTAATCACTCGCTGCTCCCGCAAAAATTAGGATTGGATTCAAAAATACCATCATTAAAAAAAGGATTAGGCTTATAAAGATAAAGGAAGGCAAAATAAATCCAGGAAAAATTTCCTCATCCTTGTCTATTTCTTTGGAAATCATAATCGACAAAGTATAGGAAATACTCCTCGCAAAGGCATAAACTATCATGCGTGGCTGAGAAATAATGGCAACAGCAGCTATGACTTCCTTGCCAAGGGAAGCGACCAGGATTTGGTTGACCGCATTTATTAAGATTAGGAAAAATGATTCAAGACCAAGGGGAATTCCCAGAGTCAGGTAGGACTTACGATATTTTTCCATAAGCAATCAAGTGGTCACCCTCACAAACTCCAAGACCAATATTTTGGTAGAGGATAAGTCCATCGTAGGAAGCTTCAAATTTTTCTATCATATCTCCCCTAAGGTCTTTTAAGACCCCAAGGACTTCGCCTTTATCAAAAAATTCTCCCGCCTTAAATTTTGGGTACCAAACTCCCCTACTAGGAGATGAAAGATAAACCGGATCTTTTATCATTTTTGGCTTGCCATTTTTGACATCAAAACTTATCATGCCAAGAGCCTTCATAGTTTGAAAAATATTTAAGATGACAAGGTCTGCTTCCTCATCAGTCCAAAGTCCCATCCCTCCCCTTTCCAAAAGAAGGCTTGGAATGCCAAGGCTATTGGCATAGGAATAAAGCCCATTTTTAGCCTGGGATGGGACAAGATAAGTGGTTGATAGATTAGTCATTACCTTATCAATCATATTTTTTTGTCCGTCCTCGGCATAGGCAGGGAAAAATACTAGAGGCTCCAGCTCTTCATTTATATCTCCCCCATGGATATCTAAGAGAAAATCAGCTTGTGGATATAATTTTTCTTGAACCTCTTTGGCAATAAGGTGTGCCTTAGTAGAACCATTTGCCGGAAAAATCCTATTTAGATTTAGGCCATCTTCAGCTACAACCTGCTTGAGACCACCATAAAAACCTGACTCATTTAAAACAGGAATAATAAGTAGCCTACCATTAAAATCAAGGTCCTCATTTTTAATTTTCTCAACAAAGGTCATCAAGGCCCTAGGTCCAACATATTCGGCCCCGTGGACTCCAGAAATAATAACCAAACAAGGCCCTTGCTCTTTGCCCTTAACCTCATATGCCAAGACTGGATCAAAGCCCTCAATTTCAAGACCAAATTCTCTAACCATGCTTTCTCCTCTTCTAATACTTATATTAATATTATACTATAAATAATAACGATTATCAGTTAATAAAAAACTTTCAAAATCACATATTCCGTAACATTAGTTACAGAAAATATATTTTCCCTGTCCTATAATAGAATTATCAGATAAAAAATTATGAAAAGAGGTAGATAAATGTTTTGTTATCAATGTCAAGAAACAGCAGGAAATAAAGGATGCACAAAGGTCGGTGTTTGTGGCAAAAATGAAGATGTAGCAAACCTCCAAGACCTTTTAACCTACACAACCAAGGGACTAGCAGGCTTAGTTGTAAAAAAGGGCAAGGCTTGTGAGAAAGTTTATGATAGGATTTCCAATAATCTATTCATGACAATAACTAACGCTAATTTTGATGAAGTGGCAATCTTAAATGCCATCAAGAAAACCATGGCCTTTAAGGAAAAAATCATGGGCAAGATTGGTACGGAAGGTCTTTCTGAAATAGAATCCTACTTATCATACGATGATGAAGAATTAATTCGCAAGGCTGTTGAAGTTGGTGTTTTAAATATAATTAATGAGGACGAAAGAAGCCTTGTAGAGCTTATAACCTACGGTCTAAAAGGAATGGCAGCCTATAACCACCACGCAAATGTGCTTGGCTATAGGGACGAAGAAGTAGATTTCTTTATAGCAAAAGCCCTTGCAAAAACCACCCAAAATGACAAGGAAATTGGCGATTTGATCGACCTTGTAATGGAAACTGGCAAGCATGGAGTTAAGGCTATGGCACTTTTAGATGAGGCCAACACCGAAACTTACGGCAATCCAGAAATCACAGAAGTAGATTTTTCTGCAGGTAAAAATCCTGGAATCCTAATTTCAGGCCACGACCTTCATGATATGAAAATGCTCCTTGACCAAACCCAAGGCACAGGAGTTGACGTCTACACCCACTCAGAGATGCTACCTGCAAATTATTACCCAGCCTTCAAAAAATACGACAATTTTCACGGAAACTACGGCAATGCTTGGTGGAAGCAAAACGAAGAGTTTGAAAAATTTAATGGTCCAATCCTAATGACAACCAACTGTATCGTCCCACCAAAGAAGGATTCTACCTACCTAGGAAGGATGTTTACAACATCTAACGCAGGTTTTCCTGGAGCAAGCCACATAGAAGCAGACGATGACGGCTACAAAGATTTCTCAGCCATAATTGAAATGGCAAAGAAATGCCAAGCGCCAGAAAATATCGAAGACATCAAAGTTGTAGGTGGTTTTGCCCACAACCAAGTATTAGCCTTAGCAGATAAGGTTATTGAAGAAGTAAAAGCAGGAAATATCAGAAAATTTGTAGTAATGGCAGGCTGTGACGGAAGAAGCACTAAGAGATCATATTACACAGATTTTGCAAAATCTTTACCAGAAGATACTGTAATTCTAACAGTAGGCTGTGCAAAATATCGCTACAACAAGTTGGGTCTAGGCGACATCAACGGAATTCCTAGAGTCCTTGACGCAGGCCAATGCAACGATTCTTATTCACTTGTTCAAATTGCGCTCGCCCTAAAGGATGCCTTTGGCCTTGACGATGTAAATGACCTACCAATTAAATACAACATAGCCTGGTATGAACAAAAGGCAGTAATAGTTCTCCTAGCCCTCCTATCGCTGGGAGTGAAAAATATCCACCTAGGCCCAAGTCTTCCTGCCTTTTTAAGCCCAACTGTCGTTGACTTTTTAGTAGAAAACTTCAACATCTCCCCAAATACAACAGTAGAAGAAGATTTAGAAAAAATGATAGGCTAGATAATTCACAATCTAATAAATTTAATAAATAATCCTACTGCATGTGTCATTCTGACGAGCAAAGCGAGGAAGAATCTCATGAATCTAGGATTTACTATTTAATATTTATAATCGTCGGTACAAGCGTGCCGGCTTTTTTCTCTACAAATAAAGTATAATATCAAAAAGGAGGAATTATGGACCTAAGAGAAATAAAAATTTTCAAAAATCTAAGTAACGAAGACCTTGAGATAATCAAGTCGAAAACCGCATTTATAGAAAAATCCTATGCTAAGGGAGAATATATTTTTAGGATTAATGATAGGTCTAATGACTTATTTTATTTAATAGAAGGCGGCCTTAATGTCTATCAAATCGACTCCAATGGCAAGAGATTTATCTTTCAAAACTTCAATAAACCAACACTTTTTGGCGAAGTATATTCCTACTTGGGAGAAGACTTTGACTTTGACTGCGAATGTGCTGTCGATTCTAAGATTCTTATCATAAAAAACTTTAGAAAAATATTTGAAAACCCATGCCCAGAAGATTTCCTAAGATCTTATATAAATTTCTTATCCTACAAGTGCCTGGCCCTATCAAAGAAAAACCAAATCACATCCCAAGCAAGCCTAAGACAAAAAATCGGTAAATTCCTAATAGAAAACGAAAAAGAAGGCAAGGTGACTCTCTCAATGAAAAGAGAAGACCTAGCCGACTACCTCTCCACCACCAGGCCCAGCCTATCAAGAGAACTATCAAAAATGACAGATGAAGGAATAATAAAAGCCGGTGGAGATTATATTGAGATTTTGGATAGGGATGGGATCCAGTTTTAGTTTTAGGTGATAGTTATAATTTGAAATTACAGCAAATGTATGACTATGTTTTGCTTTTAAGTATGCGTAGGAGGCAAAAGCAAAATTAATTACTAAATTTTGTAAAGAACGTAATCTTTTTCATCCAGTTGCTCCTACTC
>NZ_CAUPHG010000030.1:0-17238 GCF_963510915.1 uncultured Anaerococcus sp.
GGTATATCTGGTTGCGGCCCAACATCATTAGCTATGATAATTTCAAGACTAACAAATAACCTAACATATCCAAATGAAATCGCCAAAAAAGCTAGTAATTTTATGAATGATGGAGGGATGGATTGGGCATTCATTGAACATATTGCTAAGGAATACAAAATTAAGGTTGAGGACGTTAGCCTAGATAAGGAAAAAATGATAAAAGCTTTAAATAACGGTCCCCTATTAATTTCGGTTGGCCGTGGATATTTTACTTTATATGGTCACATATTGGTTATTGATTCATATAAGGATGGCAAGTTCATTATTAATGATCCAAATAGTGTTAGAAATTCTATAATAGAATGGGATTTTGAGGACATTTCAGACCAAATTTTAAAAATTTGGAAATTTTCAAAATAAAAACTTGACATTGAATATATATGGTGTTATACTATAAAGGTAGTCGACGCGAATAGTTATGCACCATTAGCTCAGCTGGTAGAGCACCTGACTCTTAATCAGGGCGTCCAGGGTTCGAATCCCTGATGGTGCACCAAGCATTGAAATTAGAAGGCATAAGCCTTCTTTTTTTATATCTATATTCTTTAAATTCTTATTAGCCCCTCTAATTTGATTACATAAAATAAATTATTAAATTTTTATCAATTTCCCCTTTACTTTTTATTTTTAGCCGTATAATATTATAAAGTTTGAGATTTAGGAGGAATTAATGAAATTAGAAACAAAAAATCTCACCACTGTTGGTATACTAGGAGCAATTGTTATTATGCTAGGCCTGACTCCTCTAGGATTTATCCCTCTAGGTATGTTATCTATAACTAGCTTACATATACCTGTCATAATTGCAGGTATCCTAGAAGGTCCTATTGTTGGAGGCCTCGTAGGTATGATATTTGGATTTTTTTCCTTATTTAATGCAATGACAAGACCAGGTCCTATATCTTTTGTATTTTATAACCCACTTATTTCTATCTTACCTAGGATACTAATTGGTGTGGTGACAGGGCTCATCTACAAGGCACTTAAAGATAAGGATAATGACAAACTTCGTTTATTTATGAATATTTTTTGGTCTGTTGTTGTTATTGTCCTTGCTTATGTAACCTTTAAATCTTTTATGACAGAAGTAGCTTTAATAAATAAAATATTTTCAATTATATTTTTACTTATTGCTTGTATAATGCTCTACTTATCTGTCAAAAATAATAAGGCTAACTTCGCTATTGCTGTTAGTTCTTTCATGGGCACCTTAACAAATTCTGGTCTGGTACTAGGTCTAATCTATGTCCTTTATGCACAAAAATATGCAGAGGCAATAGGCATTAGCCCAGATATTGCTGCAAAAGCTATATTTTCTGCCTTTGTTACAAATGCTATACCAGAAGCAATTGTTGCAATTCTTGTAGCAAGCGCTGTTGTAACATCTTTTAGCAAAAGAAGAAAATAATAAAAATGCACTCTAGCTTCATATGCTTGAGTGCATTTTTTTATTTATGTTGGATCATTTTATTAGCTAGGTCTAAGAATCTTAGAGCAAGGTAATAATCATCGCCCATTAAATCATAGATAGCGTCTTCTGTTAAGATTCCTTGGTTAATTGATGAGTCAATTTTGCCTTCATTAGAATCATCGTAGTCTTGTTGGAACTGATCGCTATAGTAATATTCTACAAGCTTATCAAAGTCTTCCCTATCATTTTCTAGTTTATCTAAAATTTCATTTACTTTTACCAAAAGTTCCTTATAATTTTCATAAGTTTCTGTGTGTTTAATTAAATAATTATAATCCATTTTATTCCTTTCTTAAGCTATTTATAATAGAATCAAGTTGATTTTTAATAGCAGGCACCTTGTTTGGATTTCCACAATTGCAAGCTACTATCATAATACCTTCTTTTTCTAAAAAGATAAGGTATTGGCCACCTGTCCCTGATGCGTAAGTAACATCCTCCCTGCCAGTCCAAAGTCCATAACCGTAATAATCATTTGATAGGTTGGATTGATCTTCATAGTCTTTTTCGTTTTTATATAATTTATCAGATATCTTCTCTATCCACTCAGAAGATACTATACTTTCTCCTTCATATACCCCGTCATTCATTACTAACAACCCTAATTTTAATAGGTCATCCGCACTTAGATATAATTTGCTAGCACCAACAAGGTATTTTCCATACCTATCCCAAGATGGATTCTCAATACCTATTTTAGCAAAAAGATTTTCATTTATGAAGTCATATAGATCAAAACCAAGATATTCTTGCATTGTAGCAGATAAAACATAGTATCCAGCATTAGAATACAAAAACTCCTCCCCTGGCTTAAAATATAGTGGATATGATAAGGCATATTCTAAGAGTGTATCCTTATCCAAATCCCTTATATCCTTACTCATTAAAATTATATCTCTATAACCCATTGTATGGGTTAGACAATTCTTGACTCTTATATTTTTAAGATTTGAAATATTATTCTTATTTGAAATATTAACCTTATCTTTTAAAATATTATAAATAAGTGTATCTTCTGTAAAATCTCCATTTGATTTATCAATTAAGATCCCACAGGCAAGGCTTGTAACAAACTTGGCTATTGACCTAATATTTATTTTTTCATCCTTAGTTTCTCTAAATAAAATTCCCATGTCTTTGGAATATATTATTAAAGAATCCATTTCGATTTTATTTATATCCATATTATTTTCTTTTATTTAAATTTCTTTCAACATTACAAGGCTACGTGATAAATAATTTTTTTAATAATTCTTCATTGCTCTTTCCATGCGCCTCTTATCATCTTTTCTTTTGATTGATTCTCGCTTATCATACATTTTTTTACCCTTGGCAAGAGCTATTTCAATCTTTACTAGGCCATTATTTTCATATACTTTTAGTGGCACTAGGGTATATCCATCAGCTGTTTTTTTGCCTATTAGTTTATTTATTTCTTTTTTGTGAAGCAAGAGTTTCCTGGTCCTTGTAGGGTCAATCTTATCAAAACCTTCCATATAGGGAGTTACATGCATACCAAATACAAACATCTCTCCTTTTCTATCAGATATGAAGGCTTCTTTTATTGAAACCTTACCAGCTTTGATAGATTTTACTTCACTTCCCTTTAGCTCAAGTCCAGCCTCATATTTTTCTTCTATAAAATAATCATGAAAGGCTTTTTTATTGTTGGCTAATAGTTTCATCTTCATCCTCCAAATAAAAGTCTATTTCTCTTTTAACTAAATCTACATTTTCAACCCTAATTCTTACTTCTTGACCGATAGTGTAATATGTCTTAGAATCAACATCAAAGGCTCTCAGACTGTCTTCTATAAAGTCATACCTATGATCAGAAAACTTATACATAAATAAACCTTCAACTGTATTTTCTAGCTCTATAAACATACCAAATTCAGTTATAGATGAAATCCTACCATCAAAGACATCTCCAATAAAACGTGTCATGTATTTACACTTCATTAAATCTTCTACCGTTCTTTCAGCTTCCTCGCTTCGTCTTTCTGTAATAGATAGGTGGTCAGCGGCTTCTTCTAGATTTGACTCAAGGCTTGTTTGATTAATCTTATTTAATTTATTTTCTATAAAATATTTTAATATCCTATGAACTATTAGATCTGGATACCTTCTTATAGGTGCTGTAAAATGGGTGTAAAACTTCGTAGAAAGGCCGAAATGTATGTCATTATAGTTTGCATACTTTGCCTTTTTCATAGTCCTTAGCATGAGCATATTTATGATTTTTTCTTCTTTTTTTCCCTCTACTTCTTTCAATATATTTTGAAAGTCTTTTGGATGAAGGTCATTTCCCTTGATATTATAGCCCATTGCATTTAAGGCTCTTTTGAAACTGTCAAGTTTTTCCTCACTTGGTTTTTCATGAATTCTGTAGATAAAAGGAAAATCCATATAGGCAAATAAACTTGCAACTGTTTCATTTGCTATAAGCATAAACTCTTCAATCATCTTATTGCCAGGGCCTCTATCAAGCGCTTCAATGTTTAAGACTTCCCCACTTTCTGATACATCTATTTGGCTTTCTTCAAAGTTAAAGTCTATTGATCCACGATTTTCTCTTGACTTTTT
Source organism: uncultured Anaerococcus sp. (assembly GCF_963510915.1). Lineage (GTDB taxonomy): Bacteria > Bacillota > Clostridia > Tissierellales > Peptoniphilaceae > Anaerococcus. The sequence continues at coordinate 4,100 of NZ_CAUPHG010000030.1, forward strand.
TAGTATATTATAAAGTTCATCAAAAAGTCCTAATTTTTCTTTTAGAACTTTATCATCATATATATCTTCATCACCCTCTAAAAAGTCATTTACATCGTCATAAACAAGTCTCATATTAGATTTGATGTAGGATTCATAAAAATTATTATCAATAACTTTACCCTTCTTATCGATAGTAATTTTAGCTGTGATAGTAAGGCGGACTTCTCTTGGATTTAAGGAACAAATGCCATTTGATAATTTTTCAGGAAGCATAGGGATAACTATATTATAAAGATAGGTAGAATTGCCTCTCACATAGGCATCATCATCCAAGGCTGTATGTCTTTTTACATAATGGCTCACATCTGCTATGTGAACATAGAGGTCATAATTTTCATCGTTTTTTTCTATAGAAATGGCATCATCAAAATCTTTTGAATCCCTACCGTCAATTGTAACAGTAAAAAGATTGCTAAGGTCAGTCCTACCGGTAAAGTCATTCTTTTCTACTTTATCACTGATGAATAAAAGTTCTTTCTTGGTTTGTTTTGAAAATTCTGTAGGGATTTTTTCTTGCCTAATAATTGATAAAACATCAATATTTTTATCGTTTTTGCCCCCAATGATTTCAATTATTTTTCCTTCTGGATTTGCTGATTTTGGATAAGAAATAATTTCAACTACTACCTTATCTCCATTTTTTGCCCCAAGTGAATTATTTTTTTCAATATAAATATCATCAGGATGAGCCTTATCATCAACGATTACAAAACCAAATTTTTTATTTGCTTGATAGGTTCCTATTAGTTCCTCATTGGCTCTTTCTAAGATTTCTACGACTTCACCCTCAGCATTTTTAGACTTATCCTTTTGCTTAATGATTTTTATCCTGACTTTATCATTATTATGGGATCCATTTAACCTATCTCTTGATATATATACGTCATCAAATTCCTTATTATCAGAAATAAAAAACCCATAACCCCCAGCTGCCATTGATATCTTACCAAACAAATTAATTTCTTCTTCAGTTAAGGGCATTAATCTTTTTTTATTTGAAATTCTAATCTTATTTTCATTAACTAATTCATTTACTATATCTTTTATAGCAGATTTTGTGTACTTATCTGCCTTTAGATAAATTTCTAATTCCTTTAAAGTCATAGGGTTATAGTCATCATCGTATATTATATTTTTTATTAATTCTTTTATATTCATACCTACTCCTTGTGACTCTTAATAAAAAAAGGAGTCAAAACTCTTGACCCCTCTTAATTTATTGCTATAAATATTATACTTCCTAAAAATAAAAGTACTCCTCCAAAAATAGCAACCTTATCTAGCATTTCATTTTTTGATTTATGTGCACTTTTACCAAAAACATTTGTCTTTGTTCCAGACAATGCTCCTAGTCCGTCAGTTTTAGGATCTTGTAGAGTAACTGCAACTATAACTATTGCTGATGCAATCATCATAATTACTGCAAGAAAATTTGACATATAGACACCTCCGTTCATACTGTTTTATAATACCACATATAAGCTATTATTTCAATATAAATCAAAAAAAGACTTGCCTACTTAGAAGGCAAGTCTTAAAAATATATCTTATTTTAAGTTGTAAAGAGCATCTAGACCTTTAAATCTAGCATCATCCCATAGTTCATCTTCAATTCTTAGAAGTTGGTTGTATTTAGCAACTCTGTCTGTTCTTGAAGGTGCACCTGTCTTAATTTGACCAGCATTTACTGCAACTACAAGATCAGCTATTGTTGTATCTTCTGTTTCACCAGATCTGTGAGAAACTATTGCTGTATATCCAGCTTCTTTAGCCATTTCAATAGCATTTAGGGTTTCAGTAAGAGTACCGATTTGGTTAACTTTGATAAGGATTGCATTAGCAACACCTTCTGCTATACCTTTTTCAAGTTTCTTTGTATTTGTAACAAATAGGTCGTCACCTACAAGTTGAACTTTCTTACCAAGTCTTTGTGTAAGTTTTGCCCAACCTTCCCAGTCATTTTCATCAAGACCGTCTTCAATTGAAATAATTGGGTATTTATTAACTAGTTCTTCTAACCAGTCGATCATTTCGTCTTCTGTCTTAACTGTACCTTCTCCATCAAGATGATATTTACCATCTTCTTTGTTATAGAATTCAGATGAAGCACAGTCCATAGCTATATAAACATCTTTACCTGGTTCATAGCCAGCTTTTTTGATAGCTTCACAGATAATTTCTAGAGCTTCTTCGTTTGATTTTAAGTTTGGAGCGAATCCACCTTCATCACCTACTGCTGTATTATAGCCCTTGCTTGAAAGAACAGATTTTAGGTTATGGAATACTTCTGTACCAATTTGAAGTGCGTGTGAGAAGCTTTCAGCACCAAGTGGGAAAATCATGAATTCTTGGATATCTACAGAGTTATCTGCATGTTCACCACCGTTTAAGATGTTCATCATTGGTGTTGGAAGAAGTTTAGCATTTGTTCCACCGATATAGTTGTATAGTGGCATACCAAGTTCATCAGCAGCAGCTTTTGCAACAGCAAGAGAAACACCAAGAATAGCGTTAGCACCAAGCTTGCCTTTGTTTTCTGTACCGTCAAGTTCAATCATTGCGTTATCAATACCAATTTGATCAGTAACATCAAAGTTATATTCAAGTTCTTCAGCTATGATTTCATTTACGTTTTCAACAGCTTTAAGAACTGATTTACCTTGGTAATAGTCCTTATCACCGTCTCTTAGTTCAACAGCTTCCCATTCACCTGTAGATGCACCTGATGGAACTGCAGCTCTACCGAAACCGCCAAGTTCTGTTTCAACTTCTACTTCTACAGTTGGATTTCCTCTTGAATCTAGAATTTGTCTTGCGTATACACTTGTAATTAAACTCATTTAATTCTCCTTATAATTTATATTACTTTTTAAAATTAACTAATTGTTCAAAATCGCTTGCTTTTAGGCTTGCTCCACCTATTAGACCACCGTCTATATTTTCTTTAGCAAGTAATTCTTTTACATTTGATGGTTTCATAGAACCACCGTATTGGATTCTGACTTTTTCGCTTGCTTCTTCGCTGTAAGTTTCTTTGATGAAGTTTCTAATAAAACCACACATAGCGTCAGCATCTTCTGCTGAAGCTGTTTTACCAGTACCGATAGCCCAAATTGGTTCATAGGCAATGATAACTTTTTCAATATCTGCTTCACTTACATCTTTTAAATTTTTTGTTAATTGGTCTTTAACCTTTGCTTCATGTTTATTTTCTTCTCTTTCATCAAGAGTTTCACCAACACAAAGGATTGGAACCAAGTCGTGAGCAAGGGCTGATTTTACCTTTTTATTAACTAGGCAATCACATTCCTTGAAGTATTCTCTTCTTTCAGAATGACCTATAATTACGTATTTTGCCTTAACGTCTTTAAGCATTAGTGGTGATATTTCACCTGTGAATGCTCCACTTTCTTCAAAATACATATTTTCTGCACCATAATTGATATTTGTGCCTTCAAGAACTTCTTTAGCTACTAAAAGGTCAATTGCTGGTACACAAAATCCTGCTTCAACACTAGAATCAAGATCTAAAGCCTTAACTTCTTCAAGAAGAGCTTTAGCCTCACTAGGTGTTTTGTTCATCTTCCAATTACCAACTATAACTGGTTTACGCATTTACTACTCCTTACTTATCTTCAATTGCAGTTATTCCTGGTAGGGCTTTACCTTCTAGGAACTCTAAGCTTGCTCCACCGCCTGTTGAAACGTGGGTAATCTTATCTTTAAGACCAGCCATCTCTATAGCAAGGGCGCTATCTCCACCACCTACAATAGTTACAGCATCAGATTCAGCAAGAGCTTTAGCAACTTCATTAGTACCATTTGAGAATTCTTTTATTTCAAATACTCCCATTGGTCCATTCCATACAACTGTCTTAGCTTCTTTAATCTTATCTGCAAATAGTTTAGCAGTTTTTGGTCCAATATCTAGGGCTTCCTTGTCTACTGGAATATTATCTATATCTACTATTTCTGTTGCTACACCAGCTTCTATTTTATCAGCAATAACAACATCTACTGGTAGGAGAATTTCTACTCCGTTTGCCTTAGCTTTTTCGATTAATTCTAATGAAAGGTCCATCTTATCTTCTTCAAGAAGTGATTTTCCTATTTCTTTACCCATAGCCTTTAGGAAGGTATAAGCCATACCACCACCAATTAGAATTGTATCTACCTTTGTAATTAGGTTTTCTATTACACCAATCTTATCGGATACTTTTGCTCCACCTAAGATTGATACAAATGGGTGATCAGGAGCTTCTAGGGCCTTACCCATAACTTCAATTTCTTTTTCAATTAAGAAACCAACAGCAGATGGAAGGATGCTTGCTACACCTACATTAGATGCGTGTGCTCTATGGCTTGTACCAAAGGCATCATTTACATATAAATCGGCAAGAGATGCTAATTCTTTAGCAAAGTCCTCACCATTTTTAGTTTCTTCTTTTCTATATCTTGTATTTTCAAGTAAAGCAATTTGACCATCTTGAAGTTTATTTACTTCTTCTTTTACTTTTTCATCGACAACTACATCACTTGGAATAAAAGTAAATTTATTCTTATATTCATTAGCCAAGTAGTCAGCGACAGGTTTTAAAGAAAATTCTGGATTTGATTCTCCCTTTGGTCTACCCAAATGGCTCATGAGGATAACCTTAGCGCCATTTTCAGAAAGGTAGTTAATTGTAGGAATTGCTGCTTTTATTCTTGCATCATCTGCAATTTTTCCTTTTTCTTCTTTTGATAAAGGTACGTTAAAGTCAACTCTAACTAGGACTTTTTTACCCTTAACGTCTAAGTCTTTTACTGTTTTCTTATTCATTATTCACCTCGTAAAAAAGGCGAGATATTATCTCGCCTGTTTAATACTCTTAAAGATTTGCTAGATAATCAAGTGTTCTAACTAGGTTAGAAACATATCCCATTTCATTATCGTACCAAGCAACTGTTTTAACAACTTGTGTTCCATTTGCACCTTCAACTATTTTTGTTAATTGAGAGTCAAATATTGAACCAGCTGGGTAACCGATAATATCACTTGAAACTATATCATCTGTTTCATAAGCAAAAGCATCATTAGAATATTTCTTCATAGCTGCGTTTACTTCTTCTACTGTTACTTTCTTTTCAAGTACTGAGTAAAGTTCTGTAATAGAGCCTGTGATTGTTGGAACTCTAAGAGCTGATCCATCTATCTTGCCTTCTACTTCAGGAAGTACTTTACCAACAGCTTTAGCAGCACCTGTAGAAGCTGGAATTGTATTTTGAGCAGCTGCTCTTCCGCCTCTTAAATCTTTTTTGCTAGCTGGTGTGTCTTGGATAGCTTGAGTTGCTGTATATGCGTGGATTGTTGACATTTGTCCTGAAACAAATCCAAATTCTTTTAATAATACATTAACCATTGGTGATAAGCAGTTTGTTGTGCAGCTTGCGCCTGAAACAACTGTTTCTGAACCATCAAGGATTTCATGGTTTACACCAAATACGATTGTTTTCATATCGCCTTTACCTGGTGCAGAAATAAGAACTTTTCTAGCTCCTGCTTTAATGTGAGCTTCTGCTTTTTCCTTTTCAGTAAAGAATCCTGTACATTCAAGAACTATATCTACATTTAATTCTTTCCATGGTAGGTCTTCTGGATTTCTTTCAGCAAAAACTTTAATTTCTTTACCGTTGATTTTAAATCCATCTTCTGTTAATTCAGCTTCTCCGTCGAATCTTCCTTGAGCTGTATCATATTTGAAAGCATATAATAAACCTTTTTTATCAATAAGGTCATTGATTGCTACTACTTCAATATTATCTTCTACTGCTGCGATTCTTCTTAAGGTAAGACGTCCAATTCTACCAAATCCGTTAATTGCTACTCTTGTTGTCATTATTGCCTCCTAAAAATTCTTTCTACATCTATTAATATACATTTTGTTATTAGATTGTCAATATTTCTACCATGATTTACTTTCAAGATACCTATTTGCCATAACTGCAGCAATACAACCGTCACTTGCAGCTGTTACTGCTTGTCTTACAGATTTTTTTCTGGCATCTCCTACTGCAAAGACTCCTTTAATTTGAGTTTTCATGTCCTCATCTGTAATTATATACCCATTTTCCATACTGAGTATATCATCAAATAATTCAGTCTGAGCAATGTTACCTACAAATACAAATACACCTATTGGTGATCCATCTTCATTTTTTATAACTTTTTCTTCCTTTGTCTTTACATTTTCTAAAATTAACTCTTCCACCTCCTTATCACCTCTGATTTCTTTAACTACACTATTGTATTCAAACTTGATTTTTGAGTTGTTTTTAACATTTTCTACAACAACTCCGCTTGCTCTAAACTCATCTCTTCTATGGATTATTGTTACAGTTTTTCCATAACGAGTAAGATAATTGGCTTCTTCAAGTGCAGAATCACCGCCACCAACAACATAAATATCTAGACCTTGATAAAAAGGTCCATCACAAGTTGCACAATAAGATACTCCCCTATTTGCAAACTCATCTTCACCTGGCACTTCAAGTTTTCTATGTCTTGCTCCAGTTGAAATTATTATAACTTTCGCTTGGTATTCATTAGAATCTGTCTTTACAGTTTTAATATCTCCATCAAGTATAACTTCTTCAACATTTTCAAATACTACATCTGCATATTTTTTTGCTTGTTCTTCCATTCTTTCGGATAGGGCCATGCCTGTAGGATTTTCTATAGAACCCGGATAATTTTCTACAAAGGCTGTGCCAGATATTTGACCACCGGCTATGTCCTTTTCGATAATAAGTGTCTTCAACTTGCTTCTACCTGCATATAAGCCTGCAGATAAACCTGCTGGGCCTCCTCCAATAATAATTATATCGTACATGTAACTCCTTATTCTAAAAATTAAACTCTTTTTGCCTTAAAGCCTCATATAAAACAATAGAAACAGAATTTGCTAAATTCAACGATCTATTGATTTTTGGAGTCATAGGTATAGTGATGATTCTTTCTCTAAATTTTTTTAATAGTTCCTCATCTATGCCTTCTTTTTCACGACCAAAAATCAAATAATCTCCCTCTTGAAATTCTATATCAACATATTTCTTTTCACTTGGTGTTTCCACTAAATAAAAATTTTCTCCCTTAATGTATTCTAAAAATTCATCTAGACTATCGTGAATTACTAAGTCTACATATTCCCAATAATCTATACCGGCTTTCTTTAGGTATTTGTCAGATAAATTAAATTTAAAGGGCCTAACTAGATGAAGTCTTGATTCAGTCAATACACATGTCCTAGCTATATTGCCTACATTGCCAGGATGTTCTGGCATTAGAAGCACTACATTAAACATTTCTTGTTTTCCTCTAAAACATAATTCACAGCCTCAAGTACACCTGATGAATCATTATCATTAACTATTATATCTGCCACAGATTTTAATTTATCTTTGGCGTTGCCCATGGCAAAACCAATGCCAGCAGCCTTTACCATCGGCATATCATTATAAGCATCTCCAATTGCGGCAACTTCATTATTACTTATACCCAATATTCCACAAATCTCTTCAACTGATGACCACTTGTTAGCATTTTTATTACCAATTTCTACAATTGTATCACCAGATCCTGTTATATAGAGTTCTTCACCAAATTCATCATTTAGTAAATTAATAATTTCATCCCTAGATATTCCTTTTAAATCTAGTCCAGAAATTTGAAACTTTACTGCCTTTTTATTTAAGCTAGTTAAAAAAGAAACTGGATCTTTATTAATTATTATATCTACTTGGTAATTAATCCCATAATCAGTATCAAGTTTAAGATGCTTGATTCTATCAAAATTCAACCTATTTGAGTAATAGTTTTTATCATCGTAAAAATGAAATTCCAATTTATGTTTTATACAAAATTTTTGGAGTAATGATAGTAATTCATTTTCTATATAGTAACCCTTATAAATTTCATCACCATCCAAACTAATCAAACTACCATTTGTACTAACAATAGGCCCTACTATATTCATTAATTTTTGATTGTATTGAATAGATGGAAAAACTCTTCCACTAGCCAATACAATTTTTATGCCCGCAGCATCAAGCTTTGAAAGAGCCTCCAAAGTTGATTCTGGTAGTTTTGAATTGCTATCAAGCAAAGTTCCATCAATATCAAAAGCAAATAATTTAATCATGATTCCTCCTATAAAACAAGCAAAGTTTATTTATCAGACACTCTTCGCAAAGAGGATTCCTGGCCTTGCACAAAGACCTTCCATGAGTTATCAATTGGTGGTGAGTTTTTGACCACCTTGATTCGTCAATATTTTTTTCTAATTGATCTTGGGTCTTATCTACATTGTCCGCATCAGCTAAACCTATTCTATTTGACACCCTAAAAACATGGGTATCTACGGCTATAGAAGGAATTCCAAAAGCATTCGCACAAACTACATTTGCAGTTTTTCTACCAACTCCTGGTAATTTTTGTAATTCCTTCTTATCCGCCGGCACCTTCGAATTATAATCTTCAACTAAAATTTTACTTGTAGCTTTTATATTTTTTGCCTTATTTCTATATATACCGATAGTTCTTATATGATTTTCTAAATCCTTTATGTCCATATTAGCAAAATCTTCTGGTGTATTTGCTACTTTAAACATCTCTTTAGTAACCTTATTTACACTTACGTCTGTAGCCTGAGCCGAAAGAATAGTTGCAATTAATAGCTCAAATGGCGTTGTAAAATCAAGCATAGAACGATCTACATCAGGATAAAGTTCATCTAATAAATCTAAAACTTCTCCTATTTTCTTCTTACTTAAAATATTATCACCAACTTTCGTTAATATTATACTTGTCTTATTTTTACCTGCTAAAATTGTATTTGCCCAATTTCTGTTATATAATAAATAAGAACTGGAGTGATATAATGTTTAATTTAAAAAAGAAAAATTTCAAGGATTTTGATGTCCTATTATTAATTTCAACTGTAGCCTTATCAATTTTTGGGCTTATAGTGTTATTTTCAGCATACGGCGGAAATCTATCCTCAATAAAAACTCAGATTTTCTCGACTGTTTTAGGCTTTGTATTAATAGCTGTAATTTGTACCTTTGACTTGGATGTGTTTAAAAAACCCTACTGGATTTTTTATGGAATGATGATTGGTATTTTGCTTATAACCTTAGCTGTAGGACGAGGTTTGGATGAATGGGGAGCTAGAAGTTGGATTTATATTGGTTCATTTTCTTTCCAACCGGCAGAAATATCTAAAATCATACTAATAATTAGCCTTGCAGCTTTCTTGGATAAATACAAGTATTCAATTAACTCTCCTTTAATTTTGGCTTCTACAATTATTTTTGTAGGCCTACCTATTGGCCTAATCCTACTCCAACCAGACTTTGGTACATCAATGGTGTATGTATTTTTTATAGCCGCTATGATTTTCGTTGCTGGTATTTCATGGAAATGGATAGGAATTTTGGCTGCAATTGGTGTAGCCTTGGGAATATTTCTCCTTGCAAATCTTAGTGGTTTTAGGGCGGACAGGATTGAAAACTTCCTCAATCCATCTAGAGACACTTCTGGATCTAACTGGCAACAGCAACAAGGTATGATTGCAATCGGATCAGGTATGTTAAATGGAAGGGGCTATTTAAAAGGTAGTCAATCTCAATATGGATATATTCCAGAAAAAGAAACTGACTTTATTTTTTCAGTTCTGGCTGAAGAACTAGGATTTGTCGGTGCTATAATTATGATTGGCCTATTTGCAATTTTGATTTTTAGATTGATTGCAATTGCAAAATCCTCAAATAACACCTTCATAACCTTACTAGTAACTGGTATTGCCGGTCTAATCTTTATCCATATATTTGAAAATGTTAGTATGACAATTGGAATTATGCCTGTAACAGGAATTCCACTTCCATTTTTTTCAAATGGCGGAACTTTCCAGCTTTTAATTTTAGTTTGTATTGGCTTTGCCCTATCTGCATCTATGCAAAAAAACCAATATGATGATGGTATTGTTGATTATGATACTATTACCCCTCTTGAGGTAAATATGGTTAGACCATCTAAAAGGAAATAACATTTGCAAGTAAAAAGCCATCGTGAAATTTTACGATGACTTTTTTTCTTTATTTCTTTTTACAATTTTTGTTTTGGAGAATTCTTCTCTTTCTTTTTCTTCTATACTTTGAGAAATATTTTTAATTAGTTCAGTCTTTTGTGGTATCTGAATCTTCTCCAAACTGTTTACTTTTTTATTTGACTTTCTAATCTCAATTTCTAAATTATTGATTGTACTATCAAGTTCTGCAAGTTTAAATATATCTGCTCTTAATTCATTAAATGCTAAAAGCGCCTCATCAAGTAGAGAATTTGTTTGGTAAAATGAATAAGATAAAGACAATTTTTTAGGACTAAAAGTCACCTCTGCCATATCTGTCTGCATGAACTTTGTATTTTTAGTTTCAATAGAATTATCAATAGGTATAAGACCTGCTAAATTTTCTAGTTTAGCTTGACCTATACTTGCCATAGCCTTGTTAAAACTATGGCTTACAGAATTCATTGTTTGATTAACCTTTTTATTTAAAGAATCCCTATCTTTAATTTTGCTCTCATGAGCATTCATCAGAGCCTTTCTCTTTTTATCAAGAATATCAAGGCCAACATCAAGTAACTTTAGCTCTTCTTTTGCTTTTATGAGATTTGCTTTACTTGCAATTTGTTCGCTATTCATCATCTTTTCCTATAAATTTATCAAGGTTTTTCTCAGATACCCTGTGTAGTTCGTTTCTAGGTAAGATTTTTAATATCTCCCATGCAAGATCTAAGCTTTCTTCTAATTCTCTATTTTCATTTTGAGCTTGCGATAAAAATTTGCTTTCAAATACATCCCCAAACTCTAAATATTTCTTATCTACAGCCGATAAATCATCTTCTCCGACAATTTGCGCTATATTTCTTACATCGATTACCTTTGAATAAGATTCATAAAGCTGGTTCATAACATCTTCATGGTCAGCTCTTGTATAACCTTCTCCAATACCGTCTTTCATTAACCTTGAAAGTGAAGGTAGTACATTGATTGGAGGATAAACTCCTTTGGTAGAAAGCCCCCTATCTATTACAATCTGACCTTCTGTTATATAACCTGTAAGATCTGGCACTGGGTGAGTGATATCATCATTAGGCATAGTTAGAATCGGTATTAAAGTAACTGAACCCTTAACTCCTTCTATCATACCTGCCCTTTCATAAAGGCTGGCTAAGTTAGAATATAAATATCCTGGATAGCCCTTTCTTGAAGGAATTTCACCTCTTATTGATGAAACTTCCCTAAGAGCTTCACAATATGAAGTCATATCTGTAATAATTACAAGAACGTGATAGCCTTTTTTATATGCCAAGTATTCTGCCGCAGTTAGCGCACACTTTGGTGCAAGAAGTCTTTCCATAATAGGAGAGTCTGCCAAGTTTTGATACATAACCAACTTATCTTTTACCCCTGCTTTTGAGAAAGCATCTTCAAAGAACAAGGCTTCGTCTTTCTTTATACCCATAGCCGCAAAGACAAAAGCAAAATCTTCATCTGTCTTTAGCTTTGCTTGCCTAATAATCTGCGCAGCTATTTCATTATGTGGTAGACCTGAACCAGAAAAAATTGGAAGTTTCTGACCACGGATTAGTGTAGTTAAAGTATCTATTGCAGAAATACCAGTTTGAATAAAGTCTCTTGGATACTCCCTAGCCACAGGATTTAGGGCAAGACCCTCAACTGGATAAGTTTCGTCAGAATAGATATCGCCACCATTATCAATAGGTTCGCCTATACCATTAAAAGTTCTACCTAAAATACTTTCATTTAATGGTAACTCTAAAGGTTTTTCATAAAAACTTACTACTATATCTTCTACAGAGAAATTGTCTGTATTAGCATAGACCTCAATAGTAACAGTATCATCATCAACCATTACAACTGAACCTACAAATTCCATTCCTGAAGCATGAACAGAAACTAGGGCATTATATGCTATATCAGTAACTTTTTCAATCTCAATAATAGACGATTCAATTTTTTTAATTTTTGTATATTCTTTTCTCATCAGCTACCCCCTCAAATTCGCAAAATAATTCTCAATCTTAGAGCTTAGCTGATTAAGCTTTTCTAATTTATCATTTTCAACATTATATTTCATTTGGCTTATTTCATTTAACAAGTCAGAATTATAAATTTTCTTATATGATATACCATCATTTAGAGCTTGTACGCTTAAAATATTATATTTATCAATAACGTCCAGCATTAATATCTGCTTATCTACTGGCACATATTTATCAACTGCATTATAAGCATTTTGTTGTAAAAATCCGTTTCTAATGAGTGCTGCTACATCTAGTACATTTTTTTGCTCATCAGAAAGTGCATCAGAACCTACTAGCATCATAATAGATTTAACTTCTTCTTCTAAAATTAATACGTTCATAAGCTTGTTTCTTATGCCAATTATATCTGAATTGTAATGTTCTTTATAATAATCTTGAATCTTATCTAAATAATTAGTGTAAGAAGTCAACCAATTGATGGCAGGATAATGTCTTGAATAAGCAAGTTTTCTATCCAAACCTAAAAATACATTTACAGATCGTCTTGTTGCCTCTGTTACTGGTTCAGAAAAATCTCCACCTGATGGAGAAACTGCACCTATTAAAGTTACGGAGCCCTTTGTTCCATTTAGGTTTTCAAAATAACCAGCTCTTTCATAAAATTTTGAAAGTCTACTAGCTAGATAAGCTGGATAACCTTCTTCAGCAGGTATTTCTTCAAGCCTTGCTGATATTTCTCTTAAAGCTTCAGCCCATCTGGAAGTGGAGTCTGCCATAAGAGCAACATCATAACCCATATCCTTATAATATTCCGCAATGGTTATACCAGTATAGATACTAGCTTCTCTCGCTGCTACTGGCATATTTGATGTATTTGCTATAAGAATTGTTCTTTGCATCAAATCTTTGCCTGTGTTTGGGTCTATAAGGTCTGGGAATTCCTCAAGAACTTGAGTCATCTCATTTCCCCTCTCACCACAACCAATAT
>NZ_CAUPHG010000031.1:0-17237 GCF_963510915.1 uncultured Anaerococcus sp.
CTAGGAAGTTACCAAAGATAGATGAAAATGTCACAAAAATTCTTACTATTGATTCTGGTAGATATGTACCGATTAGAATACCAAAAAGGATACCTAATAGCATTCTTGGAATTAAACCAATTTTTTTCATTTTTCTCTCCTTGTTTTTACTTTTTGTAAACCTTTGCAATGTGAAGAAAAAAATAATCCTATAGAGATAAAATATATAGAACCTTAGCCCTCAATTCTAAAATAAAAAATAATTTATAAATTTGGTCATCTCTAAAAACTATACTTTTCCTATCAATTAAAATTATATATGATAAAGACTTATATGTCAACATTCGTAAGAGTTTCATTGTAACTTGTTTCTAAAAAAACAAGTTTCCCAATATATCTAAAACTCTACCGATACCCTAATATATGCCCATTCTCATATATGATTTTAGATAAATATTTTTTATTAATTTTATCTAATTAAATTAGCAACAAAGATTTACATCTATTTTTCTATCATTAGCTTTCATAAACTGCAGTTCATTTTCTCGATTAAAAGCGGAGCATTTGCATAGTTAAACTTCAATTCTCAATAAATTTAGCAATCATTTGGGTCTAAAGACTACTAGTCCTGTGCAGCAATATTCGCTGACTATTTCGCCTTCAGGATTTGTTGCTGTCATAAGGTAAGTTACTGCTCCATTTATCCCTTCTTTTCTTATTTCCATATCAACAACTTCAATTTTGATTTTATATAAAGTATCGGGATACACTGGCCTTAACCACTTGCCATATTTAATACCTATTCCTGCGATTATACCTGGTTTATCAATGCCCGTTTTAACCCATTGACCCCAAAAAGCCATATTTGAATATGAACCTGGGGATATAATTCCTCCGAAAGAACTTGCCTTGGCAACCGCTTTGTTTATGTGTATGTCCCTTGGATCATAATTTTCACCTGCCCAAATCAGTTCTTCTTCGCTAAATTTTATAGGCTCTATTTCCTTATCAAAAACCATCCCTATTTTATAATCTTCAAAATACATTATCTTGACCTATCATCCCTAATAAATTTCTTGGCGTATTGGTCTCTGGCTTGGAGGATGATGGAATCTGACCCTGCTAGAGCCTTTGCTTTTAGCTTATTTATTTCACCATCCCTTGCCCTATCTATTATGAGCTTTAGTTGAGTTTCCCCAAATTCTGTCATCATAGAATAATCTCCATCACTATCACCACCTACCATTATTGGTCCGTAGTTGTTGGAATTTTTAATGTATTTTCTAATAGTTTCAGACTTACCTTCCTTTTGGGTTCTCGGGAAGTTATGGTCTAGGTCTGGGAGAATTTTCCCTTCCTCATCCTTGGCTAGTCTCATGCCGAGGACTTTTTCTTGGTCAAACTTATAGGAATTTCTTGTTGCAAAGGCCCTTACGATGTCTATAAAGGATGCAGAAACTATATAAACATCAATGCCCTCTCGCTCTAGGCTATGGTAAAGATCTGCCATTTCTCCTATATCTCCCAAACCTATATAGTAAGATATAGAAATTTGCCCTGCCTCGGAATCTATTTCTGGAGAAGTGAAAATTTCCCTTCTTGGCCTTTCTTTTTTTACAAATTCAAAGGCTTTGCTACAAAATTCTTCAATTTCATCCTGTCTATAGTTTGTAAAAAGAAAAGTCATCCAACAATAAGGGTCTCTGGAATTTTTGTCATAGACTGCTGCCTTGTAACGAAAAATCATCTTGGCTACAAATTCCTTATAGGCATTGGTTTCTTTTATTATTTCAAAAGGTACATCTCCTCCTAGCCTATCAGAAGTACCATAAAGCCTCCTATAGATATCATAAATATCAACAGCAATCTTATCTATATTTACAGCTTGTCCGTCAAGGTTTTTATAAGAATCTGCAAAATCAGCCCTATCTACATTTTTCCTAATAATCTCGTAAAGCTCATCAGGATTTATTTTAAAGGCTAGGTTGGTAACTAGATAATAAAAGGCAGCTTCTTCTACATCGCCAATTATTGACGTATTATCCCAATCAAAAACAGCGAAGGGCTTTTTTTGGGGATTGTAGGCTGGATTATCCCTGCCATGGTCAGCTATTAACTTGTTTATAAGTTTAAAAGCTCTGTCATTCCAAGAGCCTTTTTGTATATATTCTTTCATTTATACCATCTTCTCTGGATCTACTATTTTTATAAAATTATCATCTGTAACAAAGCCAAGTTTGGCATTAGCTTCTCTTAGGCTTAACTTATTTAAGTGGGCGAATTTTGCAAGTTCACTTGCCTTATCGTAGCCAATATATGGGGATAGGGATGTTACAAGCATGAGGGATTTGTCGAGATTTTCCTTAATTTTCTCTTCATTTGCTACAAGACCCCTAACAAGATGGAGATTAAAGGAATTAAGGCCCTTAGATAGGATTTTCACCGAATCGACCATCTTATAAATTATTAATGGCATATAGGCATTTAACTCGAGTTGTCCCAGGGAATTTGCCATAGTAATCACCTGGTCATTTGCCATGACTTCTAAGCAAATCATGGCTAACATCTCTATCTGGGTTGGATTGACCTTGCCAGGCATAATTGATGAGCCTGGTTCATTTGACGGTATTGTCAATTCACCAATCCCTGTCCTTGGCCCTGAGGATAAAAACCTAAGATCTTCTGCAATTTTCAAAAGGTCTGAAGCTAGGATTTTGATAGCTCCGTGAACCTTGGCTAGGTCATGTTTGCAAGATAGTTGCAAAAATTTATTAGTATCAGCTTTTAGGTCAAGACCAGTAAGCTTTGATAAGGTCTCAGCCATTTTTGTATCATATCCCTTTTTGGTATTTAAACCAGTACCAACAGCAGTCCCGCCAATTGCTAAGAAATTTAAAGCCTTAGAAGATTCTTCAATATAGGACCCATCCCTTTTTATAAGGTCACCATAAGTCCTAATTTCATCTGATAAGCGAAGGGGTGTAGCATCCTGCAAGTGAGTCCTTCCTGTCTTAATTATCCCCTCAAAATCATTAGCTTTATTATAAAATTCCTCGCTTATTTTTTCTATTTCATTAAGGAGATCTTCCTTTATTATCCTTAGGCTTGTAAGGTGCATGGCTGTTGGAAATACATCGTTGGTAGATTGACTCATGTTGACGTGGTCATTCGGATGAATTAGATTTTCACCCAAGATTTCATTTGCCAAATGGGCAAGGACTTCATTTACATTCATATTAGTCTGAGTTCCTGACCCTGTCTGATAAACTGTAAGTGGAAATTGGTCCTCGAAGCCCCCTGCCAAAACCTTGTCGCAAGCCGCCACTATGGCCTCTTTAAATTCATGGGAAAGCTTCCCCTGTTTATTATTAACAAGGGCTGCCGCCTTTTTTACTATAACTAAAGATTTTATTTGTTCAAGAGGAATTGTTGCAAGACCTTGGGGGAAGTTTTCGTAGGAACGTTGGGTTTGCGCACCCCAAAGCTTGTTGTTTTCTACTTTAATTTCTCCCATCGAATCTTTTTCAATCCTGTAATTCATCAGTCTTTCTCCATATGTTCTTCATCTAAGATTCCAGGTTTAGTCATCTTTTTGTAGTCTAGAATCTTATCAACTTCTTCACTTGTCATAAGCTTCTTTTCTAAAATTAAATCTCTAATTGGCCTTGCATCTCTCATTGACTGTTTTGCAATCGCTGATGCCATATCGTAGCCTATGTGTGGAGCAAAAGCTGTGATTATTCCTACAGAATTTTCAACTTTAGCTCTTAATTTCTCCTTATTGGCTGTGATGCCTTCTATACAATTAACAGTTAGGGTTTGAAGAGCACCCCTAAGGCTTGTGATTGACTGAATTAGGGCATAGAAAATGATTGGCTCAAAGGCATTTAGCTCAAGTTGTCCAGCTTCAACTGCCATAGTCACTGTTAGGTCATTGCCTACAACCAAAAAGGCAACCTGGTTTACAACCTCTGGTATAACAGGATTTACCTTACCTGGCATGATTGATGACCCAGCCTGTTTGGCTGGTAATTTAAAGTCAGAAATCCCCGTAGTAGGACCAGAAGATAGGAGTCTTAGGTCGTTTGCTACCTTGGAAATACTTGCCGCAAAGGTTTTGAGAACAGAAGAAGTGAATAAAAATCCATCTAAGTTTTGGGTAGAGTCAATCAAGTCTTCTGCTTGTTTAAGTTCTAGGCCAGTAATTTCTCTTAGGACCTTATCAATATTTTCTACAAAATGGTCATCAGCGTTAAGACCTGTACCCACAGCTGTGCCTCCAAGATTAATTGATGAAAGCTCTTCGATTGCTTTTTTAAACCTAATTAGTCCCCTTTCCACAACCCTAGAATAGGCCTTAAATTCTTGGCCAAGAGTGATTGGAACTGCGTCTTGGAGCTGGGTACGGCCCATTTTTACATAATCGTCAAAGTCTGCTGCCTTTTTATCCAAAGCTTCAATTAATTTTTCTGTATCTATAGACAAGTCATTTATGTAACGAATTATGGCTATTTTACCTGCTGTTGGTATAACGTCATTTGTAGATTGACCCAAGTTTACGTGGTCATTTGGGTGGATATATTCATAGTGCCCAAGACTACCTCCAAGGGCAACATTAGCGATATTTGCAATTACTTCGTTGGCGTTCATATTAAAGGAAGTGCCAGCACCGCCTTGGATTGGATCAACTATGAAATCTTCTAGATGACAGCCGGCTAAAACTTCATCACAAGCATCCACAATCGCCTTTGTTTTTCTATCCGAAAGGATACCTACCCTATTGTTTTGGATAGCACAAGCCTTTTTCACCTCAACAATAGCTCTAGTAAAGTAAGGGTCCATAGCCTTGTTAGTAATCTTAAAATTTTCATAAGCCCTATAGGCATTTGCACCATAATAAGCATCTTTTGGAATCCTAAGTTCCCCTAAAGAATCTCGTTCCACCCTATAATCTGTCATAACTGTCTCCTTTTAGTATTTTGCTAAAATTTAAAATGCTTCATACATTAATTATAAACTAAGCAAACGATTTTTCCAAATAAAAATTCATTCTCTCCGCCTTTATTTTTTTAAAAAAATAAGACCGTCACCGGTCTTTTATAATTTAAAAATTATTTGTCTAAATTGTTTGCAGTCAAAGAGCTTTCACTCATGACTTAGTTTAACTAGGAATCTTAGCTAATTTAAACTTTAATTCCTAAGATTCCTAGCATCACTCAAAGTCGATAAGATTTGTGCCTATCCCTAGGGTCTTGACAAAACACACCAAGCACTTCTATATCTCTTACTTTAGTTCTTATTTTCTTTTTTTACTAGCATACAAGGCGGTTGAGCTTGCACCTAGGCCTAGTATTGCAAGGATTGAAGATGCCACTCCAGTTTTTACATTCTTGCCTGAAGTTTTTATATTGGCCTTTACTTCTTTTTTTGCAGCCTTAGTTTTTTGTTCAACTTTTTTACCTTCTTCGGCCTTTTTGCCTGCTGTTTTTTTAATTCCGTCGTCTTTTTTGTCTACTTTTTCTGTCTTTTCAGGTGCTTTTTCAGCCTTTGCATAGACTAAGTCACCATTTTCAAAATATGTGCCATCAGCCAATTTTACAAGAACTATTGGCTTGATAAATTTCACATCTGCTGGTAATTTTGTAATCTCTATCTCATAACCACCTTCAACTTCTTTAACTGTGTAGTCTTCTGTAGGTAGCTCTTGTTTATTGTATTTAGGAGTAGATGATGAAACGCCATCCACCTTCATTGCCTTATAATCAGTATCTGTAACATAATTTAATTTTATAAACTTATCCTTGCTTTCGCCGATTTTTTTAAGTCCCTTTAAGGTAGATTTAATTCTTATTTTATTTTGATCAAGACCAACATAATTTTTATTATTATGTGGATTGTTATTATTTCTATCTCCCACAACTTCAAAATCAACTAGGGCTTTGTGGGTATAATCCCTAAATAAGCCTTGTTTTTTGCCATTGATTTTTTTGAAAGGTATTTTTTCCATCTCTTCAAGTTTAGCTTGATCAATATTTTCATCAGCTAATAGCTCCTTAGCCCTAGCTATTGATTTTTTAATTTCTTCCTTGGTTTGACCTTCATAGACAATAGAAGGATTGTCTACAGCTTCTTCATCAAAAGAATCTAAATATTTTTTAAGGTCTTCTTTAGCCTTAGAAACTTTTTCATCAAAAACTTTCTTACTCTCATCTTCATCAGCCATTTTTTCATCTGATTTTAAGATAGGGCTTTCTTCTTTTTGTTCGCTAACTGCCTCTTTTTTTGGAAGCTCTTCATTTTCTTGACTAGCATTTACTTGACCAGGCAAGAAATTCAAAGCCATTAAAATAGCTAAACCTAAACCTGTTTTGTTTTTTATTTTCATAATTACCTCCAATATTATTTTAATCCCACAAAAATATATTTTATGGCGCATAAATTATTATCTATTCAAGTTAATTATAATAAAATTTTTAACAATTGTCAATAACGATTATCAATACTATCTCACAAGAAAAGCCCCCAAATGCGGGGACTTTGTAAGTGGTTGTTTATCTAGCAACAATAAACTTCTTTTCCATTTAGGTAAGTGGCTTTTAAATTCATATCATAGTCTAGAACTATAAAATCCGCAGCGTAACCTTCGTGGAGCTTGCCACAAATATTGTCTATGCCAACAGATTTAGCCGGAATTAGACTTGCCATTTGAATAGCTTCAAATACATCAGCTATTTCCCAATCTACAACATTTTTTATAGCTTCTTTTAATTTTAGAATAGAACCTGCAAGAGATCCTCCGTCTTTAAGTCTAGCTGTTCCATCCTTAACTATAACAGGGAATTCTCCTAGCATATAATCGCCATCTGCCATACCACCTGCGCTCATACAGTCAGTTATTAAAGCGATTTTGTCCCTTCCCTTAGTATTCATTAGGATACCAGCAGCATTTGGATTTACGTGATGACCATCGCAAATTAACTCAGAAATTGCATCTGTAGCCATAGCAGCTCCAACCATTCCTGGTTCTCTATGGTGGAGGCCACTCATACCATTAAAGGTATGGACAAATATATTAGCCCCAGCATCAACAGCAGCAACCGCCTGATCAAAGCTAGCATCAGAATGTCCGAGAGCAACTCTCACATCTAGGGCGTTGGCCTTTTTGATAAAGTCCTCTGCCCCTTCCCTTTCAGGAGCGATAGCAATCTTATTTACAAGACTATCTGAAATTTCGATCCATTCTTTTAAATAATCGATTTTTGGATTTGACATATAAGCAGGATTTTGGGCTCCCTTATATTTCTCAGTAAAAAATGGTCCTTCAAGGAAAATCCCCCTTACCTTTGCCCCTTCTACATCCTTATATTCTGCTGCAACTCTCTTCAAAGCTGCATCTGTCTTTTCCTTAGAATCAGTAAGGGTAGTTGGCAAAAAGCTAGTAACTCCGCACTCCAAAAGCCCCTTAGAAATAACATTTAAAGCGCCTTCTTCAGCATTCATTATATCCTTACCAGCATATCCGTGAATGTGAGTGTCAACTAGGCCTGGTGCCACAATTTCACCTAGATATTCATAATTCTCTGGTTCATTTTTGGAAAATCCAACTATAACGCCGTCTTCTACTTCCATAAAATAATCTTCTAACATGGTGTCTTCTAATACAAAATAATCTGCCTTATAAAACATAAATCCTCCTTTTAATATATGGTCCTATATCTACCCAAGTTTGCTTGTATCATTAGCCAATAAGCCGGTCCAAGTTTCCCTCTTAAAGATTTTACTAAGACTTAAAACCAAAACTATAGCCGCCAATAGTCTGATTAGCAGGTTATCCCTGGTAGTCAAGGCATTAGAGGCAACAACAATAAGAGCAATATAGTATATGTTAATGATAATTTTCTTAAATTTATCCATAAACTCTCCCTTATTTTTAATAAATCTTATATTAAATATATACCCTTTTTAGTGGTAATTACCATTAATTTTTAAAAAAAATTTTACCTCTTCATTGCTTGATAAAATTAATCATCTTTAATTTTGTA
Source organism: uncultured Anaerococcus sp. (assembly GCF_963510915.1). Lineage (GTDB taxonomy): Bacteria > Bacillota > Clostridia > Tissierellales > Peptoniphilaceae > Anaerococcus. Next base: position 8,022 of record NZ_CAUPHG010000031.1, read on the forward strand.
AATAAACATGAAAGCAAAAAAGAGACAGGTCAATGGCCCATCTCTTTATACCTAATAAGCTAAAACTATATAATTATTAACCTAAAGTCTCAACATCTATATCCCAGCCTTAATAACCATTAAATCACTATCTTCAATGGCTTCCAAGGCGTGCATTTCGTCTGGTTTCATCAAGATAATATCTCCAGGAACAATGATTTCTTTTCCATTTTCTCCAGTGAAATTTACCTTTCCCTTATAAATTACCACTACTACATTTTTATCTGACTTATGACTTGGCACCTCTTCACCTTTTTTTATCTGCAAGTGAGTGATTTGAAGATTTTCCTTGTCTACAAGGTGCTCGAATTTACCATCCAGAATATTTGCGCTTATTTTTTTCATAAAACCTCCTTATTGATAATTAGTATTGATAAAATAATTATACTATTTTTGATTCTTATAACCTATAGTAAATTTCCAACAATTTTCTTTAACTCAGGCAATGCATCATCCTTAAAAAATGTATTTTTAGCCATCCACCTATTATTTAGGGGACTTGGGTGAACTATTGGAAAATAGGTTGGTAAAAATTTTTCAAAATTCCTAACTGTTTCAGTAAGATTTTTCGTAAATTTATCCTTCAAATAAAACTTTTGAGCATAGGCACCAATCAAAATAGTCAATTTCACATCCGTTAATTCATCTAATAATAAAGGGTGATATTCTTTTGCGATAAAGGACCTGGGCGCCTTATCACCCGTTTTTGCCTTGCCAGGATAATAAAAATCCATTGGAATAATAGAAAAATCTTCGCTATGAAGGGCATCTTCCGATATACCCATCCATTTGACAAGATTTTCCCCACTCTTATCATTGAATAAAATACCAGTTTCTTCAACCCTTTTCCCCGGAGCTTGGCCAATTATCAAAATTTTAGCATTTCTATTAAATTGAAAGATAGGACCAATTCCTCTTTCTGTATAGGATTTATTTCTAGGATCTTTCTTTAATTTTTCTACTATTTCCTTTTCTTCCATAAAGATTTTTCTTCTTTCTATTTTTATTAAGAGTATTTCACATATTATAGTTTCTTGAGTTTTAACTAATGCTTTACAGTAGATATATACCCATTTATTAAATTTACTATATTTTCTCAAAGAAAAAGCCCTGGTTTCCCAGAGCTTTTGGTTTGTATAGTTATATTATTTTGTTTTCGCCTAAGAAATTAGTGCTATTAATTCTAAAATACACACTATACAACATATTTTTAATATGAAATAAACAATTATATATTAAAGTAATTTATCAAGAAATCTGCAACGCCATCTTCTGAGTTAGGCTTGGCAATATAATCAGCCTTCGATTTAAGCGCATCTTTTCCATTTCCCATAGCAACAGAAACACCAGCATATTCTATCATTTCAATATCATTTACGTTGTCTCCGAAAGCCATTATCTGGTTTCTATCGATATTTAAATACTCAGCCAAAAACTTTAAAGCCTTACCTTTGCTTGAGTTTTTATTCAATATCTCATAGCTAAATGTTTCATTCCTAATTGTGGCAAATTTCTCTTCAAGGACATTTAAATTTTCCTTCTGAAAATTATCTAATAGATTCTCTTCTCCCATAACGTTTATTCTGCAGATAGGTTCATTTTTATATGAACTAACTCTTCTACTCTCCATCCTTAAGATGTTCTTATCAAGAATAAATGCTTCGTTTGGATTTTGTTCATCAATATATATATAATCATCAGTATATATACATGAATGAAGATTGTTATCCCTCTCAGTAAGCGACTTAATTAATAAATAATCGTCTAAACTCAAAGAATTTACTTTGATACTCCCATTATCAACATTTTCCCTAATTATAGATCCTGTGTTTGTGATTGAATAATTACCTTGTCCTAATGTACCTAGCTGTTTAAGAAATCTGCTAAAGCCAGCATAAGGTCTGCCTGTAGCTATGACTATTTTTATATTTTTGTTTAAAATTTTTTTAATTGCTTTTATATTATTATCTGATAGTTCTCTTTCCTCATTTAATAAGGTTCCATCTAAATCAAAAGCTATCAATTTAATATTTTCCATATTTACTATCTTATTTGTTGTAATATTTGTCTAGAGCTTCAAAAAGAAGTTTACCTACATAAGCTCCGCCATCCATATGTCCTAGAGTTTTTTCCCCGTGATATGATGCTCTTCCGTGTTGGCTTACCATATTTTTAGTTTCTTCTGCACCTTTATCAGCTTCTTTAGCCATAGCAGAAACAAGCTTCTCTATTCCTTCAGATTTAACATCTTCTGTATTTGCAACTGCTGGAATTAATGAATCTAATATAGTTTTTTCTCCCGCTTTAGAACCTGTTTTACCAACTATATTATCAACTCCCGCTTTAATAGCCTCATATAGTTCATCGCTAGATAAATCATTCTTCCCCTTGGTAGCTTTTGCCATACCAATCATACCAAAAGATAATATTGTTCCCAATGATGATGGTGCGCTCTCATTAAAATCTCTACCCATTTTGATAAAAACTTTTCCTAAGTCATTCTCATCATGGTTAAAATTATCAAGCAAACCTCTAAATCCCTGACACATTGAGATACCTAAATCTCCATCACCAAATAGTTGATCTAAGCTTATTAAATACTCTTTATTCTCAATCATCAGTTGCTCAATTAGCTCATTTATCTTAAAAACGTCTTTAGTATTCATATATACCTACCTATTATAATTTGTATAGAATGGAGTGTCTGCAACCTCTAGTAATAATTCTTTTAACTCATTATCTAATTTAAACAATGTTACTGAGAGACCAGCCATTTCCATAGATGTAGCAAAGTTTCCTATATGTGGTTGAATTATCTTTATTTTCTTTTCTTTTAATGTATCATATAATCTGTTGTATATAATATACATTTCATCTAATGGAGTTGATCCTAATCCGTTAATCATAACTGATATCTCGTCATTTTCTTCAAGGTTAACTTCTCCCAGTAACTTCTCTAACAATATATCTGCTATTTCATCTGCTGTCATCATTTTCTTAACTTCGATACCAGCTTCGCCATGGATTCCCATACCTATTTCTATTTCATCATCATTGATAGAAAATGTAGCTTTGCCCGCTTCAGGAACGACGCAAGGACTTAATGCCACTCCCATTGTTCTTATATTTTCTAAAGCTTTATTAGTTATAGATGCAACTTTGTTTAAATCATAGCCCTTATCAGCTGCAGCACCAGCTATTTTGTATGCGTAAACTATTCCAGCTACACCTCTTCTTGTATCTCTTTTATCATAAGGTGCGCTTGCTATATCATCTTTTGCCGCAATTTTTATTGTTTCAATATCATCAAAGTCTGTCATCTCTGTGGCCATATTAAAGTTCATATTATCTCCGCCATAGTTACCATATAAACATAAAACGCCTTTACCAAAATCACATTCTCTAATCAAATCTTCCATCTTAGAAGCAGCAGGTGAAGCGAAAACATTACCTACTGCACAACCATCAAGCATTTTATCTCCCACGTATCCTAAGAATAATGGAAGATGTCCACTACCTCCAGCTGTTACTATTCCTACCTTATCCTTTTTTGGATTATCTTTACGTATAAGCATCCTAAAATCATCATTTAATAATGCATATTTATCAGAATGGGCTTTAATGATGCCTTCCATAAATTCCTTAGTGTAGTCCTCTGGTTTATTAATTATTTTTTTCATTTTCATTAGTATTAACCCTCTAAATCTAGTTTTTCTGGATATTTCCAAATATCAAAATCTTCTTGTTTGAACGATTCTGGTTCTTTTCCACCATTTATCATTAATACATTAAAATAGATGTGAGCTATGTCTTCTAAATATTGCATGTTTAGATATGCTTTTTCCAAATCTTCACCTATACCAACAGCTCCGTGTTTTTCCATCAAAAAGGCGTTTGATATCTTGCATGATTCTATTACGGTTCTAGCTAGTTCTGGGGTTCCTGGTGTTGCGAATGGAGCAACTGGAATTTTTGCTTCCTTTAGTCCCATAGTAGCTAACTCATAGACTATTGCTGGAATTTCTTTACCAAGAACAGCGAAGCTAGTCGCGTATTTAGAGTGTGTATGAGCTACACCGCTTATATCATCTCTTGTTTTGTAAATTTGTAGATGCATCATTGTTTCACTAGATGGTCTTCTATCATTTTTGGCTTCTATTATATTGCCATCTAAATCAACAACCACAATATCATCAGTTGTTAATTTCATTCTATCTACAGTAGCAGGAGTTACAACAACATATCCTGTTTCCTTATCTTTTTCACTAAAATTGCCAGATCCTGGTTGGCATAGTCCCTTTAACTGCGCATCTTTAGAAATCCTAATGACATTATTTTTTAATTCTTCTAACATAATTTTCTCCAAGTTATTTTCTTCAAACTGTTTCCATCCAATGACTTATTTTGAATAATCTTATCCATTATTAATTTATATATTTGTTTGCTTGTAGTTCTATTAAATGATTTATTTTATGATTTTTTTAAAAAAGCACTGATAATAAATATTATTAATCATCAGCACTTTTTCACCGAGTTAATTTTCTTTATTCAAATATGTCTTCTCTAGCTTTTAAGTTTAAACTACTAGCAAAGTCTTTAATTTGTTGATCAGATAGACCTTCAGTTTTTCGTATAGCTAATGTATCCAAATATATGCCCGCCGCTTTATTTACTGTTTCTATAAGTCCAAAGCAATCTTGATAACTTTTCCCAGAAGCCATAACACCATGATTAGCCCATACTACTATCCTGGAAACTTTTAATTTTTTCGCAGTAGCACTTCCTATTGATTCAGTGCCAGGTAGTTGCCAAGGAACAACACCTATCCCATCATGGAATACATATACACCTTCTGTCAATACTCTCCATAGTGGTAACGTATATGATTTATCATTAGGTTCTAAAACAAGACCTAACTTTACAATGTTGGTTGCATGATTATGAAGAATCACTTTATGTTCTGGATCTATATCTAATCTCGAACTATGAGATAAAGTGTGTAAATAAAATTCACTTGTTGGTTTATTGTCATTATTAAGCCCCCACACTATAGTATAACCCTTTTCAGTTATCCTAACCACTCCGATATCTGTGTTTAAATTATTCTTCAATGTTCTAAAATGACTACCACTTGCAGTTATTAAAATATATCTTCCAATAAGATTTTTTGGCATATTAGGAGTATCTATATGTCTCTCTTTTGAGCTGTCTAGATTTATTTGTGAAACTTCATCATCAGAAAGTAAATAACTTACATTTCCTCCATTATATTCATCCCATCCGCGTCTCCACATATCATAGGTGATATCAGCTATTCCTTTTACAGGGTCTGAGTTCATAAAATCATTTTTCATGTTTATCTCCTTTTTATTCTCTTCTTTTACAATGCTTTTTTAATTATTTTCTATTCTGCACTCAATTGCTGATTATATTTTTTTCTGTCTCTTAATAAAAGTACAAATACAGCTAAAAATACAAAGAATCCTACTATAGATAAGATATCACCATTAAATCCATTGACAAGAAGATATCTAACTATAGGACCTTCAAAAGTACTCCAACCTATCATATTTTGTCCAGATGCTAATGTGCCTGTTTCTTTAGCTAATCTTGTTAAATAAGGTGCAAAATATGTAGCCCCATATAGGAATATTGGTGCTGTCCATATACCATGTATTATCATCCTTAATAGGTTTCCGTTTGTTAACAATAATGCTGCTACAACAAATGACAAGTTAATTATTCCAGCAAATGGTAACACCTTATTTCCTGGTAATATTAGAGAAAATAGAAGCAAGAAAGGTATTGTAATGATTACAGCAACCCACAACTCATTTCTACCTCCAAGTATAGGCCAATCCAATCCAATATATATGTCTGAATCTTGCCCATGCTTTCTTTTCATATAATCAGATACAGCTTCTGAAATTGGAGACAACGCTTCAGAAAACAACTTTGATACCATTGGGAATAATGTTAGTGCTGTGGCTGCTTGAACAGAAAGTATTAATGACTCTTTAACTTCATAACCAGCTAATAAACCTAATCCCAATCCTATTATGGCTCCCATCACTGAGTTCTCTCCAAAAATTCCTATTTTATCTCTTATTGCTCTCGAATCTAACTCTTTATTTAAAAATGGTATTTTCTTAAGCAATTGATCTACTGGATATAATATAACCGCAAACAACGATATAAAATGAGGAACTGTCACGTTTGGTATACCTGTCAATCTCTCTACCTCTGGTTGCCATGCGTCTCCTAATTTCAATTCTAAAAATATAAATATAGAAGCAGCTACAAAGCCAAGTATTACGTTTCCTGTAAAATATGAAACCAGTACAGCACTAAAAATTTTATTCCACACATTCCATAAATCTACATTTAATGTTTTAGTTTGCTTTGTTGCTAGCATGACTATATTAATAAACACTTGAAGCGGAAATACTAAAAACGCTAAAGGCCATGCCCATGTTATAGATGCTGCTCCTGGCCATCCCACATCAACTGCTGGCAATGTTATGCCTGTATTTTTAGACATTGCTTGCGCTGCACCACCCATGGTAGAGCCCATAAAGTCGATTAGAAGACTCATTCCTGTAAAGGCAATACCTATTGTAAGTCCCGCTTTAAAAGCGTCTTTAACTTTCATCTTCATCAGCAATCCAATTACAAACATTAATAGCGGCATAAAAACAGCAGCTCCCATATCTAATATGTAATTAATTACATTTGCTAACACACTCATTTTTTCCTCCTAACAAATAAAAATCTACTCATTTATATAATTGATGATTTTTTCTAACTCCTGATCCATTCCGACTCCTGTTAAAAATGCAATACCATTAAAAACAGGAACACCATAGTCTTTCTCTGGCTTTACTATTGATACGTAAGCATCTGCATTCTTTATATGGTGGTCTAGTGACTTCATATCAACTGCTTCAACTTTCACATCAATTCCCTTTTTTGCTAATTCTCTTTCTAGCTTTGACGCTACTGTTTGAGAAGTTGCCACTCCAGATCCACATGCTACTATTATTCTTTTCATTTTTATCTCCTTTAATTTATTAATAATTACTATTCAGTAAATGCCTTGTACATACTTTCAACACTATCTGATTTTTTTATTTTGTCAACGAATTCTTCATTATCAAATAAATTCATCAATGACGATAGCAACCCAACTTGGTTTTTTGGCTCCTTGATTCCTAATACTACAATAAACTCTGGATGAACTATTAAATCATCTGTTCCCATTTGTATAAATTCTATATTCTTTTCTTTCATTTTATTTATGAAAATAAACGGCTTCCTTATATGTTGAACATCTGTGTGAGGTATTGCTACTGTTATTTTAGGCATTTCTAAACCTGTGGGATATTTTTTTTCTCTCTCCACTATTGCATCATGAAATGTTTCCTCTACGTAGCCTTTTTCGAATAAAATATTTGAAATATTTCGAAAAAATTCCTCGCAATTCAAAGATTCATTATCTATTATGATAAGTTCCTCTTTTGTCAAATTTGATATATCACTCATTATTTTTACTCCTTCAACAAATAAAATTTAGGATCTGAAATTATACAAGTATTAATTCAAGCTTATCTTTGAGCGCATTTTTTAATTTGTTGGAGATATTGTTTTCGGTAATAAATATATCTATATCTGAAAATTTAAAAGTTTTTTCATTCCCAATATGCTTTTCTTTATTTGCGCTAGCTCCAATTATTCTTTTTTTTGAATTATTGCTAATTTCAGTTTGTATCTTTATTGACTCTTCGTTATTTTCAGTAAATTCAAACTCTTGAGAGAATCCAGTAGTACCAAAAAAAGATTTATCAAAGATAACGTTAGATACATTAGAAAAACTTCCAGGAAAATAAGTGCCATAAGTTACATCACTTACATATCCACCTATTAGGAAGACTTTGTTAGATGTCAAATCTTTCAATCTTAATGCCAACGGCACGCTTGCAGTCACAACAATTAACTGCAGATCCTTTGGCAAATAATCTGCCATGAAATAATAAGTACTACTATTGTCTATAAAAATAGTATCGTTATTCTCTAACAGGCTAGCACACATTTTTGATATCTTTCTCTTTGAATCAACATCTATAATTAACCTATCTGTAAATGTTGAGCAAGATTCTGCTCCTCCATGAGTCCTTACAATACTACCTTTGTTTTCTAGTTTGCTTAAATATTTTCTTATTGTTTGAATCGATAATTTGAAATGATCTGAAAGCTCATTATTTGACACTTTTCTATTTTTTAATATATACTCCCTAATTGCTTCTTCTTTGTTGCCCAATAAGTTTTCCCTCCTCTCTTTTTGCTTTCGATATTCAGGCTTTCCTTTCGTTTTTCTTTCGTTTATATTTTATTATAGTTTCGTTTAATTGTCAAATGATTTTTTATTACCCATCAAAATTCTTTTACATACTTGAGCTGTTAAAATAAATTTTATAAAAAGTAATAAGTACTGTATGATTTTAAGATTCTGCTATCTTATAAAATACTGAGTAATATGTTTATTTTAGCACTTTATTTAGGATTTAAACGCTTTCTTTATCTCTTGTTTCTAACCATTTTCATCTGTAGTTAGTCTTAACTAAAGATTTCTATTTAGTCTTGCCTTGTTTACATAATACATAAGATACCATTGAAGTTATAGGTGATTTTCAAAAAATAATGAAACCTTTATTGAAAAGCTTCTATTGACATTGTCAGAAATTTAAGATTTAAAATTGCTTTTGCTGGAACTAACGGCGTTAAAAACAACGATATTTTCAGTTATAACGAAGAAGAGGGGGAAGTACAAAAAATAGCTCTAAATAATTCTATAAGAAGATATATATTAGCAGATTCTAGCAAAATGAATAAACAAGATTACTTATCCTACTATAAGACGAGTGATTTAACAGGAATTATAACTGATTCTAAGATTAGTAAAACCGATTTGAAAATGTTAGAAGAATATACAAGTTTAATCTTATAACCATAGTTAACGTCATGTTTTTAGGAGGATTTCGAATATATATCAAACCAAAATCCTCTTAAATTTTTTCAAAATCCTATTGACTTAAAATCGGTAACTAAAATAAAAACAGTCCTAATTTTGACCTGAACCCGTAAACACGGAATAATTTAATAATATTTTAAGCGGAATGT
>NZ_CAUPHG010000032.1:0-16989 GCF_963510915.1 uncultured Anaerococcus sp.
ACGAGAGGCTTGCCAGTTTTTTTAAGCTCAGCTAGGGATTCTTTTACCCCATCATAAGCTTTTGTAAGATAGGCTGGATTGTCATCGTAGGCCTTGTTATAGGAATCTAGAAAATCTTTCCTAAATTTTTCATCTTTAGGCGCTCCTACATAGTCAAGTGTCTTTTCGCAAAGGACTACTGGACCATTTCCTACGAAGGCTTCCACCTTATCCTTTGGACAGGCTGGCAAGTCAAAATTCTTTAAAGTTTCATTCATAAAATAAGTTATGGTATCTATTGTGTATAACAAGGTACCATCTATATCAAATATATACATATCTTCCTCACTTTTTTTATATCATTGTACTTTTTTTTCGAAATTTGCCTATGGATAAATATTTAAAGAAAGTTTTGGCTTTTAGGGTATAAATATAGGTAAGAAAAAAATAAAGAAGGAGCTTATGAAAGAGATAAGAAACCTAACCATGCTTAGTGATTTTTATGAATTCACTATGGCCAATGGTTATTATGAAAACGGAATGAAAGATACTGTCGCTGTCTTTGATGCCTTTTATAGGAAAAATCCAGACGGTGGTGGTTATGCGATTTTTGCTGGCCTTAATGATATAATTTCCTATATCAAAAACCTCCATTTCACTGACGAAGACATCGAATATTTCAAGACCCAAGGTGGTTTTTCTGAAGGATTTTTGGAGTATTTGAGAAATTTCAAATTCACAGGTGACGTTTATGCCTTCCCAGAAGGATCAGTAATGTTTCCAGGAGAACCAATCGTCACAGTCAAAGCACCAATTATAGAATGTTCTATAATTGAAACCTATTTGCTCTTGTCAATGAATTTTAATTCACTAATAGCAACTAAGACCAATAGGATTGTATCTTCTGCTGGTGACAGGTTGGTTATGGAATTTGGGGCAAGGCGTGCCCAAGGTGCTGACGCTTCAATCACAGGAGCAAGAGCCGCCTACATAGGAGGAGCACCAATTACATCCAACACTTATTCAGCTAAAAAATATGGCTTTAAGGCATCTGGAACCATGGCCCACTCATGGATTCAAGCCTTTGATAGTGAATACGAAGCCTTTAAAACTTATGCAAAAATGTATCCAGATAACTGCATACTTTTAATTGACACCTACGACACACTTGAATCTGGCCTTGTAAATGCCATGAGAGTTTTCAAAGAAGAACTCGTTCCTAAAGGCCTTACAGGCGGAGTGAGAATTGACTCAGGCGACCTAGCCTACCTTTCTAAGGAAGTTAGAAAAAGACTTGATGAAAATGGTTTTAAGGACTTTAAGATTGTTGCATCAAATTCCCTAGATGAATTTAAAATCGAATCCCTACTCGCCCAAGGAGCAAAAATCGACTCTTTTGGTATAGGAGAAAGGTTAATAACAGCCAAGTCTGACCCAGTTTTTGGTGGAGTTTATAAACTTGTAGCTATAGAAAAAGAAGGAAGCCTTGAGGCGAAAATCAAAGTCTCTGAAAATGTAGAAAAGATTACAACTCCAGGTTTTAAAAAAGTTTACAGGCTCTATGATGCTGAAACCGGCAAGGCAGAAGCTGATTATATAGCCCTAAGAGATGAAGAAGTTGACGATACAGAACCACTTGTAATCTTTGATCCACTTTTCACCTGGAAGATGAAAAAAATGAAAAATTATAAGGCAAGACAAATGCAAGTTAAAATCTTTGAAAAAGGTGAACTAATATATGAAGAACCTTCCCTCGAAGCCATTGCTGATTATAGAAAAAAAGAAGTCGCAAGTCTTTGGGACGAAGTAAAAAGATATGATGCCCCACACAACTACTACGTTGACCTTTCCCAAAAACTTTGGAATTTGAAACAAAAACTTATTTTAGAAGCAAAATCAAAATAGAAAGAGGCAGCTAGGGCTGCCCTTTTTGATTTCTAAATTTTTTGGTAAATATCTTCCAATATCCCACTGGTTTTGACATTTATTTTTTCTAATCCATTTTCACCTAGGACTTGGATTTTTATATCCTTTGCTCTTTTATAATCGGTCTCCGCTTGGATTTTATTTCCATCAAGCCTTGTTAAAACCGCTTTTGTTAGGTTTTTCAAACTTTCTACAAAAGGATTTATTTCCTTATACAAATCTTCATTGGCATGGTTTTTTTTATAAGATTCCGCTGCCTTTATTTTTTCTTCTAGGAGATTTCTAAGTAGCTCCCTGTCTTTTTCTTCGAAGGCTTTTTTTATCTCCATGTCTTCAGTAAATTTCTTGCCTTCTGTCCTTTCATATACCAAGGACCCATAAAAACTTGGAGCAATTTTTATTAAATCTTCACAATCTATTGGCTCTAGGAATTTGATTGCTTTTTTAAAAGCTTGTTCTGGTTTATATTTTGCTGAATTTTTTAAATATTCACCAACTTGGTAGATAGATATTTTTGATGTTTCCGCCTGGTTCATTGGGTTTAGGTAAAAGCCATCAAAATTTATTTCTCTTGAATCATAAAATTCAAAAGTTTCTATAAAAATTTCCTCTGGCCTATAATCATTTACCGGCCAATTAAACCAAATGTAAGGTTTTTTTCCTACTCTATTAGCAAAACCTTCGTTAGAGTCATAAGAAATTGGTGCAACCACCTGACTTCCTGTCCACATGACATTAAGGTTATTTATATCTTTCAACAGACTTTCATATTCAAAACCTTTTTCATCTATCCAAGCGTCATTGTACCAAGGATGAACAAAATAAAGGCAAGAGCCCGTTTCCCTTTCCACAAAATCCTCCAAATCCTTTATAAGCTTTATATGGTCTTTTCTTTGATCATAGGCAAGGTTTTTGTCAATATCATCCATGCAAAGTCCAAAGGACTTGACCCCTGCCGCCATTACTTGCCTATATTTATCAAAAATTTTAGATATTTCTTTCTCATAAGACCCAAAGTCAAATGGATTTTGTCCAGGATGGATAGCCCAAGTAAATTCAATACCCTTTTCATTGCTAAGGTCTGCTAAGGCTTTGATTTTTCTTATTTCTTCGGCTGGATATAGTTCGCGCCACTTTTTGTTGTGGTAGGGATCATCTTTTGGTGCATAGATATATTGATCCATTCCAATTTCATCTAGAAATTTTATCATAGACTTTCTTTCTTCAAAAGTCCACGGAATACCATAAAATCCCTCTATAATTCCTTTTTTCACCCTAGGCCCCTACTGGATTTGATTCTATAATTGTAAGATTTCCTTTTATTTTATATTCCTTAGCAGCGTTTGTTATTAGGAAAAAATCTCCCTTTTTGATTGGATAGGTCTTTGCCTCAATTTCAATCTCACCAGATCCTTCAACCACAGATTCTAATAGGTAAGACTTTTTTCTTTCAAAGACTACTTCGTTTTTTATCTTAAATTCCCTTACCTCAAAATATTCATTCTCTGTTAGGATTTTTTCATCATAGCCATCTTTTGATATTATTTTTATTTTTTCTTCATCTTTGTTTATTTTGATAGCTTTCTTTGATTTTTCCAAATGGAGTTGTCTAAGCTTACCATTAGCATCCTTCCTATCATAGTCATAAAGTCTGTAAGTGATGTCACTTGCTTGTTGAATTTCTAAAATTAAGGAACCTTTTTTGATAGCGTGGACAGTACCAGCTCTTACAAAGAAAAAATCGCCTTTATTTGTAGGAACTTCCCTCAAAAGCTCCTTCCACTTTCTTTGGTCAATTAATCTTATTGCATCTTCCTTCTTATCTACATTTAGACCAAAAATAATTGATGAAGGTTCTTCATTTAATATATACCAACACTCAGTTTTTCCCTTTGAATTTTCATATTTAGCCCCCATTTCATCGTCTGGATGAACTTGGATTGAAAGATCGTCTGCCGCATCAATTATTTTTACCAAAAGCGGAAAATATTCTTCTTTTGAGCTTCCAAATAACTCTGGATCGTTTTTATAAATTTCTCTTAGGGATTTACCCTCAAAAGCTCCATTTAAAATGGTAGAAGATTCCCCCTCCATACCGGAAATAGCCCAATATTCCCCTGTATTATCAGATGGAATTTCATAACCATATTCTATTTTCAACCTAGAACCGCCCCAAATTTTTTCCGAAAACTTGCCTTCTAAAAATAATATTTTTTCCATTTAATCTCCTATATTCTCATAAATCCTCAAAGTTTCTTCAATTTGCCCATCATTTAAATCGTTAATATCATCATAAGGTACGCCCATTACAACAAGAATATATTCCTTGTTATTTTTAACAGCGAGAGTTGCCCAGCAAAGACCTGCATTATCAGTAGTTCCAGACTTACCACCTATTATTTCAAAACCTAGCTGATCATATTTTTTGAGGTGACTAAAAATTGTCGATTCAAGATAAACTCCCTCTGGATGATCAGGACTTGAGCTTGTTACAAAATCTTTCTTTGTAAAAATCGCCCTAAAATTACCATCATTTAGACTATCTTTTATAAGCATAGCACAATCCTTGGCAGACTGGTAATTTTTAGGATCATCCATACCATCAGCGTTGGCATAGGAAGTATTTTTAAGACCCAAATCTTTCGCTTCCTTATTCATCAGAGCCACAAAATTATCCATGGACCCAGAAATATTTATAGCAAGGCTATCAGCAGCCTCTCCAGCAGATTTGAGCATGGTTGCGTACAAAAGATCCCTGTAAGTTGTAGATTCACCGCCTTTAAAGCCCGCCATTGACGCATTCATGTCAACCGCCCTATGGTAAGCATCCGTATCAACAGGAGCTAACTCAGCTAAGTCTTTAATATTCTTTAAAGCGACCCTAACGGTCATGATTTTTGTAAGTGACGCCATAGGAAGCCTCTCATTTTCATTTTTAGCAAGAACTTCCTTATCGTCAGTTAAATCATAAAGATAAACCGCCTTTGATATATACTTGTCATCCTCCTTCTGTTTTTTGACCCTAAAGCTTACAAAAACCGCTACTATAAAAAGCAGGGCAACAATAAATAAATTTCTAATCTTTCTCATACTATTATTGTACACCAAATTCATTTTTTGATAATTAATTTTTTTGTAAGTAATACCAAAAGAGTATTAAATAATGCCTTACAGGCCCTATAGTATTTATAGAAAAATATTATTAGAAAATTATTTTCTCCAACTTGCAATTGATTATTTCTATCAGATAGTAATTATGAGGTGAAAAATATGAAAGATATAATTATTATTGGAGCAGGCCCTGCTGGTGTTAGTGCAGCTTTATATGCAAAGGCTCGTGGCAAGGACCTACTTTTACTAGAAAAAGATAGGGTAGGTGGCTTAATTAGCCATGTTTCCAAAGTTAGTCATTATGCTAGCCTTGCCGATAATGAGTCTGGTGAGGAATTTTCACAAAAACTTAAAGACCAACTCGCCTTTTCTAATATTGATGTGACTTACGAAGAATGTTTATCTATCGAGAAAAAGGACGACTTTTTCCTTGTAAAAACTAACAAAAATACCTATGAAGGTAAAAAACTTATTTATGCCGCAGGTTCTCACCTAAAGGAGCTTAATATAGACTATAAGGGCTTTGATATAAAGCAATGGCCATATGGCAATGAAGAAAATTTAAAAAATAAGACTGTAATAGTCAATGGTGGTTCTGATGGAGCAAGCAAGGAAGCTCTTTATATAGCAAAATTTGCTAAAGAAGTCCATATAGTTCAAAACCAGCCTGCCCTTCTTTGCATAAATGAATTTAAAACTCAAATCGAAGGATCTGATAAGATAAAGGTTCATACAGGTACAAGCCTTAAAGATATCGAAGTTAAAGATAGTAAGTGTGTAAAAGCTATCTTGGATGATTGTGTGATTGAGGATGAAGATGGCTTAGAAATATATGTCCAAATTGGCCAAAATGGTAATACTGACCTAGTTAAAAATTTGGCTGAAATAAAAAATACCTTCCTAGATGAAGATATAAATTCAAAAATAGATGGTTTATTTTTTGCTGGAGATGTAAGAATAAAAGATGTAAAACAAATAGCAACAGCAGTAGCTGATGGCACCCTTGCTGGCATAAAAGCAAGTAAGTAAAACTTTTAATTAAATAGGACTCCCCTATTCCTCTTTGGATAAGGGAGTCCTATTTTTGTTTTTATTAATAGTTATTTTTGAAGATATTCCTCAGCACTCTTTGCTGCATTTCTACCAAATACAACTATATCTGTCACAGCGTTTCCACCAAGTCTGTTAGCTCCGTGGATGCCGCCTGTTACTTCGCCTGCTGCGTATAAGCCTGGTATAGCCTTACCTTCTTTGTCTAGAACTTCAGATTTAGTGTCTACTTGTACTCCTCCCATTGTATGATGGATTCCTGGAGAAATTTGAACTGCGTAGTAAGGAGGTTTTGATAGGTCTGACCTTGTTTTGTCCATACCTTTTCTACCAAATTCCTTATCTTCGTTATTTTTTACTGTTTCTATCCAATTTTCAATTGTTTCTTTGATGTTTTCTTCATTTGTGCCGATTAGGTCTGCTAGAGCCTTGTAGTCATCACATTTTGTAAGAAGTCCCTTGTCGAAATACTTAGCAATTGTTGCAGATTGGTCAAACATTGATTGATCAACTATTAACCATGCTGATGGATCTTTTTGTGATAGGATTTCTTTTGATACAAAATCTCTTGTTTGAAGCTCATCCACAAATCTCTTTCCATCTTGGTTTACTAGGATAGCTCCTTCTCCCCTAAGACCTTCAGAAATTAGTGATCCATCTTTTTGAACAACTGTTGGGTGAATTTGGATTTGATCCATATCTATAAAGTTTGCGCCTACTTCTTCTAGGAAGGCTATAGCATCTCCTTGGATTGATTTAGCATTTGTTGATACATATCCCTTTAAGTTTGGATTGTATTTTTCAACTAATTCCTTATTTGAACCGAATCCACCACTTGCTACTATGACTGCACCAGCATTTACTGTTAGTTTTTCGCCATCACTATAAGTCGCTTCAACTCCTGCTGCCTTTCCATCTTTCATAAGGATTTTTTCTACCCTTGCATCATAAATAATGTTTACTCCAAGCTCTTTAGCTTTTGCTGTCAACTTATTTACAAGATAGTTACCTACTGGGATTGACTTTCCTTCGTCATTAATAGGAGCGTGAGTTCTCATTTCACTTTGACCACCAGAAAACTTGAGTTGTTTGAGTGGTGCACCTAGTTCTTCTAACCAATCAACTGCTGCTGATGATTCTTCAGCCATTTTTTGAACTAAGTCTTTGTTGTTTTTATCATGTCCACCCTTCATAGTGTCTGCTACGAAAAGTTCTACTGTATCAGGGATTCCTTCTTCTTTTTGAAGCTTTGTTTCAGCGGCATTCATACCACCAGATGCCAAAGAAGAGTTACCACCTGTGATTCCTGCTTTTTCTACTATTGTGACTTTTCTACCATCTTGAGCCATTTGAATGGCTGCTGATAGACCTGCTCCACCTGCACCTACTATTACTGTATCTGTTGTAATTTCAGTTTCCCTATCTTCTTTATTTTCCTTAGCAACAAGGTCAGCTGGATCTGCTCCCGCCTTTTTAATAGCGTCTTTAACAGCTGATAAAAATGCTGCAGAAGAAATTGTAGCGCCAGAAATATTATCTAGGTCTGTTGTATTTTTGGCAATTACTTCTTCTTTTATTCTTTCAATACCTGCTCCACCAACAGCAGCAGTTTCCTTTTGTTCAACGTCAATCGCTTTGATTTCACCGTTTTCAAGGCTTACCTTTACTTTGTATCTCCGCCATAACCTTTAGCAGTTCCTTCATATTCTCCTGTAAGTTTTGAAATATCAGTTGTAGCCTTTTCTTCTGTTTTCGCTTCTTCTTTGCTTTCTTCTTTCGGTTTTGTAGTTGTGCTTGCACATGCTGAAAGTGTCATTGCCACAGCTAGTGCCATAGCTATTGATTTAAATTTATTCATATAACCTCATTTACTATAATTTTATGTATTTTTAAGAAATAAGACTATCCTAGGATAGTCTTAT
The DNA here is from genome assembly GCF_963510915.1 of uncultured Anaerococcus sp. Lineage (GTDB taxonomy): Bacteria > Bacillota > Clostridia > Tissierellales > Peptoniphilaceae > Anaerococcus. The sequence continues at coordinate 7,989 of NZ_CAUPHG010000032.1, forward strand.
AAAAGTTTCTTATTTTGCTGCTGCCATAGCATCCTTTAGTGCTGCTTTGAATGCTTCACTTGTAACTGTTGCGCCTGATACATTTTCAATTTCAGCGCTATTTGCTTTCTTAGCTTCTTCTACTAATTTTGGAAGAGCATCTGTACCGATACCTTCTGTTTCTTTGTTTTCGTCAACTACGATATCTTTGATTGTATCGCCATCCATTGTTACAGTAAGTTTGATGTCTCCACCGTAACCTGCTGCTGTAGCTGTACCTGTTTTTTCAGCTGTTTCTGCTGGTTTGTCAGCATTTCTCCTGCTGGTTTGTCAGCTGAGTTTCCGCAAGCTGCAAGTACTAGAGCAAGAGCTCCAACTAACAATATATTTTTCTTCATATTACTCTACTTGTGAAAAATTCTGTTTAATTTTGTCTTCTCATAACGTATACCTTGTTTTCGGCTAGAAATCAAGAAGGCACAAGCCATCTCTTAGTTAAAAACATCTTTTATAACTTCTTTTATATTTGCCATCTGCCTTATTTTTATATCTGTAAAGTCTTTTTGGTCTAGGCTGTTTTTTGCCAAATATACCTTTTTATAACCCAATCTTTCAAGCTCCTTGACTCTTTGCTTGGCTTGGGGCACTTTTTTAAGTTCGCCAGTAAGTCCTACTTCTGCTATAAAAACCACCTTATCTGAAATTAGTTTTTTTAGGTAGGAAGAGGCGATGGACATAATTATAGCAAGATTTACAGATGGTTCAGAAAGTTTAAGGCCACCTGTTGTTTTGATTATGACATTCATATCAAATAAATTTAGACCCGCTCTTTCCTGGAGGATTGAAATTAAAGTATTTAGGTCATCACGTCTTAGGGAGTCTCCTATTCTTTGAGGATAGGGCATAAAAGACTTTGACACCAAGGATTCTATTTCTACTTCAAGGAGCCTTGAGCCTTCCTTAGTCACAGAAATGGCTGATCCTTCAATTTCACTATCCCTTTGGGTTATGAAATATTCGCTTGGATTTTTAATTTCAATAAGTCCCTCTTCATCCATCGAGAAAAGTCCAATCTCTCCTGTCCTTCCAAATCTGTTTTTGCTAGAAGTTAAGACCCTTAAATCTTCGTCAGGACTTCCATCTAGGATTAGGACTGTATCAACCAAGTGCTCGAGAGTTCTTAATCCTGCCATTTCACCAGTTTTTGTCATGTGGCCTACCATGATGAAGGCTCGTTTCTTTTCTGGATTTTTCGCCATCTCCACTGCCTTACCTGCTACTTCTATAGTTTGGGTAGGGGATCCTTGCTTGTTATCAAATTCTTGAAGGGAAAAAGTCTGAATCGAATCTAGGATTACAATATCAGCTCCAGTTGCCTTTATTTCCTTAATGGCAAGGTCCATAGAATTAGTCGATAGAATCCAAAGATTTTTTGGTTCCTCTTTCATAATCCTTTGTGATCTTGATTTTATCTGGCTTTCACTTTCTTCTCCAGAAACATATAGAACTTTGAGTCCCTCATCTGCATAAGACTTGGATAATTGGAGTAAAAGTGTAGACTTTCCCGCGCCTGGGCGGGCTGTGAGAATTGAAACTGAGTCACGAACGAGTCCTCCCCCAACTGCCCTATCAAATTCTTCGTAGGCAGAGTGGATTCTCTCCGACTCGTTAATTTCAATTTCCCTTAGCTTTTTGGCCTTTTTATCATCATCAAGAACGACTTTTTTACTGGCTTTTTCTTCCTTTATTGTTGTTTCTACAAGGCTTCCCCACTTTTTACACGATGGGCATTGACCAGCCCAAACATTTTGGATATGGCCACAGTTGATACATTCGTAAGCTTTTTTGACCTTAGCCATTGTTTGCCTCAACAAACCTATTTACAGAAAATTCGTAAACAGCCCTCTTTGGGTCATCCTTGTATATTTTTGCAAAAATATCCCTTGGAACAATACCGAAATCAAGCATGGCCTCTAGCTCATCAAGATACTTATTTTCGCTTTCATCAAGGACTGGTCTAATAATATCTATAATATCTAGGACGTGTTGGAAAATTTCCACATTTTCATAAAGGGCAAAGATTCCCATTCTTGAAGCGTTATTTTTTAGTTTTTGAGCCGCATCATAGGTCATATCTTGGAATAATTCATAAACTTTTTCGAAAGTTTCATCTACAAAAAATATTCCCTTAATCAAGGCCGCTGCCGCCATATTATAAGGGTATGGAACATTGTCTGGCATCCTAATTTCCATATAAGATTTAACCCTCACATCTGGGAAAACTATAGAAAGAGCATGGTTTATCATAATATCAGAGTTTTCTTCTGTCATAAGTTCATCAAGAGTTTTTCTTCCTACATAGACTTCCCCATCTTTACTAGGCATAAAAATCATTGGTGTATCAAGGATTTTTTCAGCATATTTAGAGTAGGACATATCGCTATCAAAAGCAAAATCATAAAGACCTGTCCTATCCCTGTCAGTATATTCCCATATGGTTTGTCTGAGATTCCTGTCAATGTAGGTTTCTCCCTCAAAAATTAGGGCATTGTCAAAAACCGAATACAAAAATGGGCTAAGAGCACTTGCTAAGAAATATTTCTTTTTGAAATCTTCTTCATTTTTAAAATCCACAGCAAATTGTAAGGAACAAGTCCCCTTCATCATATTGTGGGCAAATTCTCCCCCGTATTTTTCAAAATATTTGTACATGAAATCATAGCGAGCCTTTGGAATAATCTTAATTTCATCAATCTTTGATTTTGGATGATAGCCAAGAGCAACTAAAAGAAGTCCTCTTTTTTCAAAAAGTGGGATTAGCCTTGCCATATGAACCTTATAAACCTCAAAGAGATCTTCGACCTTAGTCTTTGCCCTAAGGGCAAGCTCAAATTGGCCTGCAGGTTCTATTGAAATATCAACATTGCCATCAGAAAAAGCCATGCCAGTTTCATCAGTTTTTTTATATCCTAAGCTAACTAGGTCTTCAAGGATTTCTCCAATTCCATCTTCGCCATAAAAAGATTGACTTTCTAAAGTTTCCTTATTTACAACAAAGTGTTCTATTTCAAAGCCAAGCCTAAAATCCTTTTCGTCCTTTTCACCAGCCTTTATAAAATCTACAATTTTTTGAATTTTTTCTATTCTTTCCATAATAACCCCTTTACTCCTATCATTATACGAATTATTAAGAAATAAACCAAGGTATAATAGACCTATGAATTACGGATATTTTAATTCTCAACTGGGAATAATAAAGATTTCTTATGAGAAAAAGATAAAGAAAATCGAATTAGTTGATGAAATTGATAGAAAAAGCAGCGAGCAGCCACTCTTTAATATCTATAAAGACCAAATTTTAGAATATCTAGAAGGGAAGAGAACAATCTTTGATCACTTAGACCTCTTAGACCCAGAAGGCTCTCACTTTCAAAAATCAGTCTGGCAAGCACTATTAAAAATCCCCTACGGCGAAACTTCATCTTATAAAGAAATTGCAAAAACCATAGGAAGGCCAAAGGCGAGTCAAGCAGTAGGGACAGCCGTCGGCAAAAATCCCTTCCTAATCATAATCCCCTGCCACAGGGTAATAAAATCTGACGGAAGCCTTGGTGGATTTGCCTATGGTAAGGAAATAAAAAAAGCCCTCCTAGAGATAGAAGGACTTAATTTTACCTTATAGGCAATTTCCCAATAAAAATTTTTCAAAATATTTGTCAATCAAAAAGAGTCGGGTGTCCGACTCTCTTTTTTTAGTTAATTCTTTCTGTTGTTTCTCCGTCAAAGAAGTGGAGGGCATCTGGGTCTAGGCTAAAGGTGTGGCTTTCGCCTTTTCTATATTCGAAGTGGCCTGGTTGGCTTACTACAAGTTCAGTGCCATCTTCCATTCTTGCGTAGATGATTTGTTCCTTGCCAAGCATTTCTATAACTTCTATAGTTCCTGTTACAGAGTTATATTCGTGTTCGCCTGGGATAAATCTTTCTGATCTGATTCCCAAAGAAACTTCCTTGCCTTCGTAGTTTTTAAGGATGGCTGAGTCTTTTTCGTTGGCTTTTACTTTCATTAGACCAGATTTATTTACAAATATACCATTTTCTATCTTTCCTTCTATGATGTTCATAGTTGGAGAACCAATAAAGCCTGCTACAAAGAGGTTTTCTGGTCTTTGATAGAATTCATTTGGAGCTCCTACTTGTTGGATTTTACCTTGGTCAAGAAGGATGATTTTTGTAGCCATGGTCATAGCTTCTGTTTGGTCGTGGGTTACATAGCAACTGGTTGTTTCTAGCTGGTTGTGAATCCTTACGATTTCAACTCTCATGTGCTCACGAAGCTTGGCATCAAGGTTTGATAGTGGTTCGTCCATAAGGAATACTGATGGTTTTCTAACTATAGCACGGCCTAGGGCCACCCTTTGCCTTTGACCACCTGAGATATCTGATGGTCTAGAATATAGGTAGTCTCTTAATTGCAAGATGTCTGCCGCTTCTTGAACTCTTTGATCTATTACTTCTTTTCTCTCGTTTTTCATTTTTAGGGAGAAAGCCATGTTATCATATACTGTCATATGTGGGTAGAGGGCGTAGGATTGGAATACCATTGCAATGTCCCTGTCCTTTGGCTCTACTGTGTTCATTATTTTATCGCCGAAATATAGGGTTCCTTCTGTTATTGAGTTAAGGCCCGCTATCATTCTTACTAGGGTTGATTTACCACAACCTGAAGGTCCTAAGATGGCACAAAAGTCCTTGTCTTTGATGTCAAGGTCTATGTGTCTTATGGTAAATTTATCCCTACCTTCGTATTTTTTTCCTAAATTATCTAATTTAACTCTCATTATTTTATCCTTTCACTGCACCTGATGACAATCCTCCAACTAGCTCATCTTGTAGGAATAAGAATAGAAGCATAACAGGGATAGCTGATAAGAAGCCGCCTGCTGCAAAGGCCGGTTGGTTCATATTTCTAACGTCTGATATTAGGGTAAATAGGCCTGTTGCCAAGGTGTAATCTGCTGGATTTGTCAAGAGAATTTTTGGCATCATGTAATCAAGAAATGGTCCTATAAAGCATTGGAGGGCTATTATTGCTAGCATTGGTCTTGCTAGTGGCATAATAATTAGCCTATAAACTTGGAAGTTTGAACATCCGTCTATCCTTGCTGCCTCATCAAGCTCTGAAGATATAGAATCAAGATAGCCTTTTAAGATAAAGGTATTACCTGCTATAGCTCCACCTGAGTAGATTAAAATCAACATCATAGACCTAGAGAATACTGGAACTACACCTGAAATAATTGTGTGGATAGCGTAGTAAGCAGTGATTCCCGCAAAGGCTGGGATAATCTGAACTAGCATTATTGTTATAAGACTTGCTTTCTTGCCCCTAAATCTAAATCTTGAATAGGCATAGCCTGTAAAAGATACGAAGATTAGGGTAAGGATTGTTGTTGCTGTCGCTATTTTTAGTGTATTTACTACCCATCTTAGAAACTGTGTTTTTTCAAACAAATACTTAAAGTTATTTACAGAAAATACATAGTCTCCTGTCATTGATATATATTGACCTTGGTTGCCGTTGAAAGAAGAAACAACCATTATTACTAGAGGTACTAGAATTATCGCAGCCCATATAAATAAAATTAGGTAGGATATTGTTAAAGCTACCTTGCCTGCAGCTGTAAGTGGCTGGAGGTCTGATAGGTAGAGATCTTTATTTTTCTTTTTCTTAAACATACTAATACTCCTTGAAGGCTGATGATTTCATGTAGCCGAAGAAGGAAATGATTATAAGTATTATTGAGATAAATACTGTAATCGCAGCTCCTATAGCCTGGTACTGACTGTTCATAGTCAAGTTGTAAATGTATGAAATCAAAATATCACTTGATCCCGCTAAGTTACCATAGACTTGTGGATTGAATGGGCCACCGCCGTTAAAGAGGTAAATTATTGAGAAGTTGTTAAAGTTGAATGTATATTGGTTGATTAGCATTGGAGATATTTGGAAAAGTACCAAAGGAATTGTAATCTTTAAAGTCCTTTGGAAACCTGTAGCTCCGTCTATGCTTGCTGCCTCATATAAGTCCTTTGGTATAGCTTGGAGTACACCAGTTGTAAGGAGGAATATATAAGAATGTCCCAACCAACCTTGAAGTAGCACTAGGGCAGCTCTTGTTTGAGCTGTGTTGTTTTTAATATCTAGAGTTGTATTAAACAAAGAATTTACAGCTTCTGTTATTACACCGCCACGACTTGTCATGATTGAGAAGAACATGATTGTAATAAAGGCTGGGATTGCCCATGGCAATAGGTAGACAGTTCTAAAGAATTTCTTACCTTTGATTCTCTCGTTATTAACCATTAGGGCAAAAATGAAGCCTAATACAATGGCAAGGGTAGAAGCTAGGATGGTCCACATAATTGTCCAACCAAAGATATGCCAGAAGGCCTTACCTGCTATACCCTGACCTTTAGCTATAGAAACATAGTTAGATAAACCAATCCAAGTAAACTTGTTTTGGTTTTGTGGGTCCATATTTGTAAAAGATATTAAGATAGCAGTTACTATTGGGACAATTACTATAAAAATAATAACCAAAAGTGCTGGTGAAGTTATTAGGTATGGGAAACCGTCTGTTCTTAGGTATTTTCTTGTTTCAAAGAAGGAGTTTGGTCTTATACCTTTAATTTCTCCCTTTTCAGTCCTATAAGCGTCTAAAAATGAACCTATTAGGATGCAAAGAGCTATTAGGACAAATGCTATAGCAAGTATTCCCTCAATCATGAAGATTATTGACCTATCTAGTCTCTTTCCGCCTTGGGCAAGAGAAACAAGACCAGCTATACCTTGTCCCTGGTAATTTCCAAAGCCAAGTGCATATGGGATGGCTATGAAATATACAAATAGGGCTCCGATGAAAAACATCAAAGCTTTTTGCCATTGACCATTTAATAATTGGCCAAGACCTGGAAGAGGTGCTGTAATTATTGATTTAAAAGGTCTTTCCTTTTCTACTTCAACAGGAGTCCTTCTTCTAGCATCTGATCTTTCTTCTTCCAGAATTTTTAAAGAGTGTTTGAGATCTTCTTTAAGCTTATACTTATAAGATTCAATTTCTTCTTTTAATGATATTTCTGGGTTCCTGTAGTCTATCTTTAGGTTTTGATCTTTAAACTTTTGTTTTAATTGTTCTTTGGTAGCCTTGTAGGCCTTTTTAGAAATTCTTTCTTCTTTGAAGGCTTCTTCTATTTCAGCTAGATCGTGTTCGTATTTTTCCTTTAAGACCTTCCTGTCAGCCTCTATGAACTTACTTTTTTCAGCAATGAATTCGCTTGTTAAGTTTTTTTGGCGTTCCTCAGCGTCTTTTAGGCTGTCTTTTAAGAATTGGTCGTGGTCTAAAATTTTTGGTATCTCGTTTACATTTAGCTCGTTTAGCCTATAATCAAGGAGGCTTTCATAGGATAAGTCCTTGTTTTCCTCATAGAAAGGCTGCATTTTTTCTGCCACGAGTTTTTCTATATATAGGTCTTTTAGTTTACCATCAGCTGGAAGGTTTTTATCAGAATTAGCCTCGGTTTTTGATTTTTCTAGGAGAGCTTTTTTCTGATTCTGATATTCTTTTAACTTAATATTGTATGGATGGTTTGCTTTTGTATATTTAGGGCTGGTACCATTTTCCTTAGCTTCAATCAAATCAATTATATATTGATTCTTTCTAGGATATGACATGCCCCTCCTATCTATAAGGCTTTTTTCATAAGTCATATAATTACCTTTCTTGTCTTGTTATTACTATTAATAAAAACATATTTAGAATGAGTCCTAGATAATAAAATACAGATCCTAGGCTAAAAGAAAAAAATAGGTTGACTATAGAAATAAGAGTCATCGCCCCAAAAAATAGCTTATAGGTTTTGTTAATTCCGTATTTTTTAATAGTAAAAAAGGTGTATAGGGATATAGTTATGGGATTTATTACCTTAGTAAATAAAGAAAAAATAATCGAATTTAAAAAATCGTCATAACTTAGTCCCGGTTTAAATTTAGAAATAGTTTCAAAAATACTAGGGTCCTTGGCCATCATCATTGCTTCTAGACTAAAATTAAGCATGATTGCCGCAGATATTAATAGTATTTTTAACAAAAACTTATTTCTTTGTTTTTCTTTCTCCATATTTTTCAAATATAAGGGGCTATCCTTTTGGATGCCCCTTTATAATTTTAATGGTTAAAGTTTGCCATCATTGCTTCGAATGATGCCTTTAATTCTGCGTAAGCAGCTTTTTCGTCAGCTGGTTTTACAGAGTTCCAAGATAGTATTGCGTTTTTGTAGGTATCCCATACATCTCCCCACTCTTTGAATAGTGGTCTTGCTGGAGCTTGTTTGTAAGATTCAATTGTAGCTGCTATTATTTTCTTGTCAGTATCTGGAAGATCCATTCCTTGATATGTTTCAGCACTTACATTTTCTAATACCTTACCTGTTGCCTTGTATAGGTCTGCTGCAAATTCTGGATTTACAATTTCTTTAATCATTGCTTCTGCAAGAGCTACTTTGTCAGCATCTCCTTCGATTCTAGCATTCATTGCAAGTCCCCATCCACCTTGCCAGTGGGTTAGTGGTTTGCCTGCTAGGGTTAGTTGGCTAATTGGGAAGATTTCTAGGTTACCTTCACCTGCTTGTTCAGATATAGGAGCTGCATCCCATGGTCCGCCAAGTCTAGCTACACCACCCTTGCCTGGCTTGAAGGTATCGTCAATATATCCCCAACCAGCGTCAGCATCAAATAGTTGAGTGCCAGCTTCATTGTGTTTTTTCCAATATTCAAATAGGGCTTTAACTGTTGCTTGTTTTTCTGGTTCAAGCTCATCCCATTCTTTTGTAAAGTCTGAGAATAATTTACCGTCTTTATCTTTTCCAAGAAGTTCTATTCCTGAAGAGTTTGTTGCTGCAACACCGTACCAAGCATCAAAGATTGGTAGTAAAACAGTTGATTCATCAGCTACATCGTTGATTTC
>NZ_CAUPHG010000033.1:0-16818 GCF_963510915.1 uncultured Anaerococcus sp.
GTTTAGGAACCTTGATTGGGACGATTTTTACAGTTCTAATCAACTTTATGAATATATTAGTGATGACCTTTGAAGGAATTAGGACTCTTTTGGCGCTTGTCTTTATGGTGGGCTGTTCGACTTTTATTTTCCTTCCAACTCTTTTATTATTTTTGCCAGCCAAGGTATGGTATGCGATTTTTATAATTCTTGTAATACCAATACTTGGGCCTAAGTTTATTTCTATATTAAGGTATGGTAATTATGTGCTTACAGAATGGCTATATGATAGAGCAAATTACTTGTTGACTGGAGAAAAGGTTGGGTTTGAAAATATTTCGGATTATTCTGAAAAATATAGGGTTGATCAAGAAAGAGAAAGACAAAGACAGGCCGAAGAAGAAGCTCGTCGCCGTCAAGAAGAGATGTATAACTACTTTGAAGACCTCTTTGGAAATTTCACTTACTATGATGCTAGAGATTTTAACCAAGGTAATTTTGGTGGCTTTAATGGTGGTAATTATGGCGGTGGATTTGCTGGTGTAAATGATCTTGGTTTTAAGGAAAAGTATGAGCTTGCAACAAGTAAACTTGGTGTACCAGTCAATACTGATATTTACGAGGTTAAGCTCCAGTACAGGAAGCTTGCTAAAAAATATCATCCAGACTTAAATAAGGAGCCAGGTGCCAAGGAAAAATTCCAAGAAATTAACGATGCCTATGAGTTTTTGTCAGAAGAAAATATAAAGAAATATAAAAATAATTATCTATAGGAAAAACCATGCACGATATAATTAAGAATGAAAAATCAGCCGACTTGTTATCTGAAGTGGCCTCAAATGCGGGAGCTATCATGCTTGAAAATGGGGCAGAGATATATAGGGTAGAGGATACTGTAGAAAGAATAATAAGAAGTAAGACAAATGCAAAAGACGTAGATGTCTACTCGACTTTTAATGTAATTATCCTTTCTTTTACCTTTGATAATGAGGTACACACTAATGTTAGAAGGGTAAAAAACAGGTCTAATAATCTTTTTTATATAGACAAGGTAAACCAGTTTTCAAGAGATTTTTGTGTTGGGAAATTCAGCTTGGAAGAGGCTTTGATTGAGCTTAAAAAAATTAAGGAGAGCAAGGGTAGACCACTTTTTGAAAGGATTTTTGGGGGAGCAATCGCCGCTGGAGCCTTTTCTCTACTTTTAAGTGGGGGTCAGAATGAAATGGCGATTTCTATAATAGTTGGGATGCTTTCCTACTATGCTGCAAACTTTATGGAGCAAAATGGAATTGGTTATTTTGTGGTAAACTACCTCTATGGAGTGATAGTTTCAATCCTAACTATAATTGCTGCCCATTTTATCCCAGATATTAAGTCTGGAATAATAATTGTTTCATCAATGATGGCTCTTCTTCCAGGAATTACGATTACAAATGCCATGAGAGATTTGATGAGTGGGGATGCAACATCAGGCTTAACCGGAGCGGTAATTGGTATTTTAATATCAACAGCCCTTGCTATGGGTGTTGGTACTCCAATTACTATAATGAAGATTTGGGGGTAAGATGTTTTATATTAGAGAATTTATTATATCAACCATAGCAGCAATTGGTTTTGGATTGATATTTAATTTACCCAAAAAAGCTATTTATATTGCAAGTCTTGCTGCTGGTTTTGGCTGGGTGATTTTCAAAGCGACCTTAGAATTTACTGGTTCTGTCTACCTCGGTTCTTTGATTTCAGCCCTAGTAATGGCGGCTACTGCAGAGGTTTTGGCAAGAATCTACCATTATCCAGCAAGTGTTTTTATTCTGCCGGGTATTATAAACCTATGCCCAGGAGAAGCGATTTATAAGTCGATGACAAACTTTATTTCTAACGATAACTATGTTGCGGTAGGCTACTTATACAAGGCTCTTGGAATAGCAGCAGCTATAGCTTTTGGAGTTTTGTTATCATCTTCTTTTTCAAGTTCGCTTAGGACTTTTAAAGAGAGAAGTCACAGGAGAACTGATTTTGTAGAGATAGCTAAAAGGAGTGAAAAATGAAGGAAATATACTTAGCAGGTGGATGTTTTTGGGGAGTAGATGCTTACTTTTCAAACCTAGATGGGGTAAAATCTACAGAAGTAGGGTATGCTAATGGTAAAACCGAAACAACTAGCTATGAAGATTTATATAAAACTGATTTTGCAGAAACTGTTAAGCTGACCTTTGATGAAGGGATAATTTCCTTAGAACAAATCCTTGAACATTTTTTCTACATTATAGACCCTTTTTCTCTAAATAAACAGGGCAATGACATGGGTCGTCAATATAGGACAGGAATTTATTCTGAAAACTTAGAAGACCTAACTTTTGCAAGAAAGTTTCTAGCTAGTAAGCAAGGACTAAGAGACAGAAAAATTCAAGTGGAAGTAGAAAAATTAAGGACTTATGTGAGGGCAGAAGCCTACCACCAAGATTATTTAAAGAAAAACCCAACAGGCTATTGTCATATAGACCTAACAGATGTATTGGAGATATAAGTATGAAATTAAAAAAAGTAATAGCTATTGGCGTGGCACTTTTAATTGGGACACCTAGCCTAGCCCACGCAAGTGACATTGTAATGTATGATGCAAGTAACCTTGATGATATTCTTGTAAAATATGCTGCTAAGACAGATCCTCTAAAAGACCAGCTTCAGAATGTAGGTTTGGCAAAAGATAATAAAAATCAAAAACCTGGTGTTAAGGCAGCCGAAGAAGAAGAAGATCTCATAGAAGAGGTGGAAGTTGAGGGTAAAAGACCAGATATTCATCCAAAAACTCCTGTATATACAAAGGTAGTAGACATAAGTGAGCACCAAAATCCTAGTGCTATAAACTATGATAAGTTTGCCAAAGATATAGATGGAGCTATCCTAAGAGCATCAATTACAACTTACAAGATAGATGATTATACAGGCGAAAGAGTCTATTACCCAAGACGCGACCACCATGTAGATACTCATTATAGAAACTTGAACAAGAGAAATGTACCAATAGGGTTTTACCATTATTCAAGGGCAACAAATCCACAAGAAGCAACCCGAGAAGCTAATTATGTTCTTGACTATGTAAAAGATAAAAATGTTTCCCTACCGATTTATTTAGACATTGAAGATAGTCTAAAACAAGCAAAGTCAAACATGAAAAATATTTCTAGCGCTGCTGATACTTTCTTAAAAATTATGGAAAGAAATGGTTATGTGGCTGGTGTTTATTCATATCCAAATTTTGCCAAAAAGTACCTAACAAAAGAAATTAGAAATAGGGGAAATTTCTGGTTAGCAAACTATGTTAAATCAGGTTTTACTAGATATAAAGAAACAGATTTTGATAGCTGGCAATATACCGAAAAGGGAAGAGTAAAAGGCTATAATGGTAATGTTGATAAAAGTTTCTTATATAAAGATTATCCTTTGATAATCAAGGGCAAGTCTAGGAAAAATTATGACGACCTAGTAAAGGAAGTTATTGCTGGCCATTGGTCATATGGCAAAGAAAGAAGAAAACGTCTAACTTATGCAGGTTACGACTACAAGAAAGTCCAAACAGAAGTTAATAGGCGTTTGAGATTGAATAAATAAAAAATGAACATATATTGATATTAGGAGAGTGAATTATGGCAATAAAATACGATATAGTGGAAAATATTGGTATTCTTTCTACCAATGCCAAGGGTTGGACTAAAGAGTTAAACCTTGTTAGCTGGAATGAAAGAGAAGCTAAATATGACATTAGAGATTGGAATGAAGACCATACTAGGATGAGCAAGGGAATCACCCTTACAACAGAAGAGGCAGAAGTTCTTAAAAATATCCTAGCTGATGAATTTGATAATTAATTATACTCTCCCTTGATGGGGGAGTTTTTTAAGGAGAAGATATGGCATATTTTTACGCACTGGTATCTGCTATTTTTGCAGCCCTAACATCAATCTTAGCTAAAATCGGGATTTCAGATATCAATTCAAACCTAGCGACTGCCATCAGGACGACTGTAGTCCTAATATTTTCATGGATTATGGTCTTTGTAGTCGGAGGTCAACATGATCTATCAGAAATTAGCAAGAAATCAATGGCATTTCTAATCCTATCAGGTCTTGCCACTGGTATATCCTGGCTTGCCTTTTATAAAGCTCTTCAAATGGCAGACGCTTCCAAAGTTGTGCCAATAGACAAGCTAAGTGTAGCTTTTACCCTAATCTTTGCCTTTGTCTTTTTGGGTGAACTTGCTAGCAAAAAAGCAATAATCGGAACAATTTTAATAACAATAGGCACCTTAATAATGGTCGTATAGGATAAGGAGTTAAGATGAAAATTGAACTAACAAATAAGAAAACTAAGCTAATTGCAGACACAAACGGAGCTTACATAGACGAATTTATCTATGACGGTAAGGACGTATTTTTCCCTAAGTTTGAAACAGAAATAGGGGGCAAAAAGAAAATCAGGGGAGGTTCTCACCCTTGCCTTCCATCATTTGGGCCAAGCGAGATTAATGACTTAAAAGACCACGGCTATGGCAGAGATTATGATTGGGAAATTATTGATCAAAGTCCAAGTAAGGTTGTTTTTCACCTTAAAGGCAAGTGTGGTTATGAGGGGATGGATTCTTTTATAAGCTATGAGCTTGGTGAAAATTATTTAATCGGAGAGATTAAAATGGTAAATAATTCTGAAAAAGAATTGCCTCTTGCTCCAGGTTTCCACCCTTATTTTAGGGCAGGGGATGATTTTTTGGTAGATGGTCTTGATTTTGGAGATTTTGATCTAAAAGACACCTTCTTCCTAGATGCAAGTGCAGTATCTTTTAAGGCAGATAATTTTAGGGTTAAAATTATAAATGATAATTTCCACAAGTTCGCCATATGGACAGACTTTTTAGATGACTATAGGTGTGTGGAGCCTTGCTACAATGGCAAGTCCTTTGTAAAGGGTGGAGAGCCTTATATTTTAAAAGCTGGGGGAACTTTCTCTGCAAAGATGAAAATTGAAATAGCATGATAAATTAGCCGGGCCTAGGGTCTGGTTTTTTTGTGGTCTTTATCAATTCTTGATAATAATCGCTTATAATAAAGAAGAGGTGAGAGAATGGATATTTGTATAATTGAAGATAATTTGGCTCTTGTAGAATCCCTCAAAGACTTATTGGAAGGTGAAGGCTATGGGGTTGATTATTTTCTTGATTTAAGAGAAATTGAAGATTATCTTAGTTTAAATAAGTATTCCTTGATAATTTTAGACTTGATGCTTGGAGAATTGGATGGCCTTGATTATTTGAAATTGATAAGAGATGAGATAAACAGGCCAATAATAATCCTTACTGCTAAAGCTGGTAAAGATGATGAGCTAAGGGGCTTAAAATTAGGTGCGGACGATTATATTAAGAAGCCATTTGATCCGGACATCTTACTCGCTAGGATAAAAGCCAAGCTAAGGCCATTTGAAAATAGAAAAATAAACTACAAGGAAACTACCTTTGATTTTGAAACGGGTTTTGTAAAGAAAAATGAAAATAAGGTTTATTTTACAAGTCAAGAGAAAAAGATTTTAAACATTCTTTATGTAAATAGGGGGAGGATTCTTTCAAAAGAGAGCATACTTTCCATGGTGTCGGACAATTTTGATTCTATATCTGAAAAAACAATTGTGACCCATATTTATAATATAAGGAAGAAAATCCTAGAAATCGGAGCAGATGACCCGGTAGAAAATGTTTGGAAGGAGGGATATAAATGGAAAAACGAGTGAAAAACTTGGTGTTTTCTCTTTTGATAGATAATTTCTTGAGGGTTTTAGTTTATGGCATCCTTACGATTTTGGCTATAAAATTAACTGCTGAATACCTTTATCCCATAAGGCTAAAAAGTGATTTTCCTATGGGAGTTTTTATGATTTATTCTCTATATTTTCTAAGAAAACTTTACATGGGAATTGATAAAAATATACTAAAAGATTTAAGGACTCTTGAAGAAGCTATAAGAACAGATGACTATGATAAAGACATAGACCTTGCTGAATTTGACATCATAGCAAAAACTATTAAAGATAAAAATGAAAAAATAAGACAAAAAGATATTTTTATAAAAACAAGTCTAGCAGCCATTTCCCACGATATGAAAACGCCTCTTACGGTGATAAATACTAATCTTTCAATGATAAAATCAACTGACCCAAAAAACCAAAAGAGGATTTCTAAAATCAAGGGAGAAAGCGAAAAAATTTCCGCTTATATTGATGATTTGATGGAGGTAAGCGGGGGCTTTATTGATGAAATTCACTTAGAAAAAATTTCACTTTCGGAATTAATGGCAAATCTTAAAGCAAACTTATCACTTTTTGAAGATATGAAGGAAGAAAAAATCAATCTTACAAATAAAATAAATTTCAAAGGTGGTTTTTATATTAAGATTGATAAAAAGAGGTTTGATAAGGCTCTTAGCCAACTATTAACCAATGCCTTTGAGCACAAAAAGAGTGTGGTTTGGCTAGAGGTCATGAAAAAAGATAATAAATTAATAATTACGGTTGCCGATGATGGGGCAGGTTTTGATGAAAAAAGCCTAAGGGATGGGAAAAAACTCTTCTATACAGATAATTACGGCAGGACTTCTGGCAAGGGGACAGGCATGGGGCTTTTTATAGCAGATTCTTATATAGCTTCCATGAGAGGTGACCTTATTTTAGCAAATGAAAATGGGGGACGAGCCAAAATTTGCCTAGACCTTGAGGAGGAAGATTATGGAAAATAATTTGTTTTTAATGGCTCTAGTAATTTTTGGAGCGATAGATTTTTATAAATTATTAAAAAATGACCTAGGGTTTTTTAGCTTTTTTAGGCCCATAAGTCTTGCTCTTACTTACAAATTTATTCTCGAAGGGATAGACCAAAGGCTTTATTTAATTGCCCTTATTTACTTTTTGTTTTTAGCCTATATTTATACAAAGAAGATGAGAAAGGAAGAAGAATATGAAAAAGAAATTTGATTTTTACGATTTTTTAGTATTTATTTTTGGACTTGTTGGTTTTGGTGGATATTATTTACTTATGACCGAATATTTTAAAGTTGATCCATTTAAAGGATTAGCCATTATACCGACTATATACTTTGGCATTTCGGTTTTTACCATGGTTTTTGTCTACGATATAGTTAATGAGAAAATTGGAGATATTTTTTTCTTAACACACAAGACAGTCCACCTAGTTTCCTATATTTTTGGACCAATAACCTTTATTTACAAAATGATAAATAAGTAAAATTAACCAGCTTAGTGCTGGTTTTACTTTGGCTAAAAATCTTGAATAGAAGCGCTAGACAAGTATATTGAAAGAATGAAGAAGATTTATTTTGACTATGCGGCAACCAGCATAAAAAGAAAGAAAATTTTAGAAGATATATTAAATCAGGCTGACTTATTTGACGGCAATCCAGATTCTAGTCATTCTTTTGGCAGAGATTCTAAAAAGATTTTGGAAGAAGCGAGACAAAACATTGCCAAAAGCATCGGAGCAAAGCCAAGTCAGATAATTTTTACATCTGGGGCTAGCGAATCAAACAACACAGTCCTAGCAGCTTTTAAAAATGAAAAAATAATCACAACTAATATCGAGCATGATTCAATCGAAAATACTTATGTGCCAGAAAATACTATCCTAATTGAAGCGAGCGATGAAGGCATAAGCCTTGATGATTTGAAAGCGAAAATAACTGACGAAGTGAAACTCGTTTCGGTAATGATGGTTAATAATGAAATGGGTCTTATAATGCCGATTAAGGAAATCGGTGAATTTCTAAAGGATAAGGGCATTTCTTTTCACGTTGACTGTGTCCAAGCCTACGGCCACCTTGATATAGATGTGGATGCCATGAACATTGACTTCTTATCCCTTTCTGGCCACAAAATTGGGGGTATTAATGGTTTTGGCCTTCTTTACGCAAGAGAAAACCTCCCTTCTTTTATAAAGGGTGGCGAGCAGGAAAAATACCGCAGGGCAGGCACATCATTCGTGATGGGAGCCTATTCCATGGCCAAATCTTTTCCTCTTATGATTTCTGAAAGGGAAAAAATAAAAGACTTAAAGAATTATTTACTAGAAAGTCTTGCCAAATCAAAGATTAATTACCAAATAAATGGAAATCCAAAAAAGACCGTCGATCATATAGTAAATATTTATTTTAAAGACTATAGGTCAGACTTTTTGCTAACTTATCTTGATATGCATGGCATAGGCGTTTCTGCAGGATCAGCTTGTAGGGCGGGAGCAGTGATTCCTTCAAAGGTAGTTGAAAGAATTTATGGACAAGAGAGAGCCAGTCATTCACTAAGAATTAGCCTAGGTTTTGAAAACACAAAGGCAGACATAGATAGGCTATTAGAAGTTTTAGGAGACTTGAGATGAGAGATAAAAAAGATATAAAGGTAATAGTAGGCATTTCTGGTGGGGTGGATTCCTCTGTTGCAGCCCTTCTTTTGAAGGAAGAGGGCTATGATGTGACAGGGATATTCATGAAAAACTGGGATGATACAGATGAAAATGGCTTTTGTACTGCCGAAGAAGACTTTGAAGATGCAGTCGCTGTTTGTAACCAAATCGGGATTCCTTATTATTCCATAAATTTTGAAAAAGAATACTATGACAGGGTTTTTTCTTACTTTCTTGATGAATACAAGAAGGGTAGGACACCAAATCCTGATATCATGTGCAATAAGGAAATAAAATTCAAGGCCTTTTTGGACTTTGCAAAAAATCTTGGGGCAGACTTCCTTGCAACAGGTCATTATGCAAGAGTTGATAGAAAAGATGGAGAAACCAAGATGCTTAGGGGTCTTGATTCTAACAAGGACCAGACTTATTTTCTTAGCCAACTTTCTCAAGAACAAATAAAAGACGTTTTATTTCCGGTAGGAGATTTGCAAAAGTCAGAAGTGAGGGAAATCGCCCAAAAAGCAGGTCTTGCGACTGCAAATAAAAAAGATTCGACAGGAATTTGCTTCATTGGTGAAAGAGATTTTAATGAATTTCTTTCTCATTATTTGCCAGCCCAGCCGGGTAATATTGTCGATACCCAAGGCCGTGTCATGGGAAGGCACGACGGTTTGATGTATCACACAATCGGTCAAAGACGTGGACTTGGCATAGGTGGTGAGGGGGAAGCTTGGTTTGTTTACGGCAAGGATTTAGAGAAAAACGAACTTTTAGTTTGCCAAGGAAAGAACAATCCTCTTTTATTTTCAAACAAGCTTTATGGATCAGAATTTTCTACAATTTCTGACAAAGACTCTCCAAAGGAATTTGATTGCACAGCCAAATTCAGATATAGGCAGGCAGATATAAATGCCCATGTGAAAGTCCTAGGAGATGGCAAGGTCGAAGTGACCTATGATGCCACCAAGGCAGTCACCCCAGGTCAAGCCGCAGTTTTCTATGACGGAGAAGTTTGCTTAGGATCGGCTATAATTGATGAAGTTTATATGGATGATAAAAAACTAAGAGTTTAAAATCAATGTTAAAAATAAATTAAATTGCAAACAAAAATAAACCTTGAAGACCATTTGAAAATGGAACATTCAAGGTTTTTACTTATATATTAATTTCCAAAACAATTGGGGTGTGGTCTTGTCTTTCGCCAGAGTCAATCATGTCTGAATTTGTGATTAAATCTTTTATTCTATTAGAAACTAGAAAATAATCTATCCTCCAGCCTGAATTGTTGATTTTGCTTGTTTTTACCCTTTGGGCCCACCAAGTATAGCGGCCTTCGACATCGCCGTGGATGTGCCTAAAGGTGTCTGTAAAGCCCTTTGCTAAAAGATTTGTAAAGCCTTCTCTTTCTTCATCTGTAAAACCAGCTGATTCGTGGTTATTTTCTGGGTGAGCAAGGTCGATTTCTTCGTGGGCAACATTAAAGTCACCAGCGGCAATTACTGGCTTGTTTTGGTCAAGACTTTTTAAATAATCAGCGTAAAGCCTATCCCAAACCTGCCTGTCAGCTAGTCTACTAAGACCATTTCCTGCATTTGGTGTATAGACATGGGTAAAGTAAAAATCATCAAACTCCAAGGTGATAATCCTACCCTCAAAATCCATAGTGCAAGGGGCACCGATTTGTGGGAAAGTCGCCTCGATATTTAGACCTCTTTTGTAAAGGGTCATAGTTCCTGCGTAGGATTTACGAGCTGGGTCCTCGCTTGACCTATAAACATAATCATAGTCAGGGAAATATTCAGCAAGTTTCACTATATGCTTTTTGCTAAGTCCTGTGTAAGGGAGTTTAGTTTCTTGGATTGCAATTACATCAGCATCTTCTTTTACTACTGTATCTAAAACCAAACGACTCATAATAGCTCTTGCTGAATCGCTAGTAAGCGCCGCATTTAGTGAATCTATATTCCATGAAATAAATTTCATATCTACCTCTCTTTTTTTATTCTCTATTATTAATATACAACTTATAGGCAATAAAGAAAATTTTAATAAAAATATGTTATTGTTAATAAGGTTTTCATGAAAAAGGAAGTATATTATTAAAAAGGGGTGAAATAATGAAAGAATATTATAATAATGCTTTTTCAAGTCCTGATACATTAAAAAGGATTGAAGAAAAAGAAAAATCTCCTCAGATTCAAGAAAAACTTGCGGCAATTAAGGAAGAAATGAAGGGCAAAAAAACAGAGACTTTTGACTATAGGCTTTTGATTGCTGGATTCATTGGACTTTTGCTCATAAGGACTCGTTACTATTCTCTTTTTGTAATAGCCTTAATCTGCTATTTTAAATTTTTTAAGTCTCCTGATAAGGTTGACCATGATATTAGTGAAGACTATGTAGATGGTTTTGTAAATCCAATTTTAGAAGAGATTTTCCCAGGGACTAAGCTAGATTATAATGACAGCTTAGGAGAAAGTGATTTTGATAAAATCTTTCCTCGTGCCTATAGTTATGAATCAAATTGCCATATAAGTTTTGCTGATGAATACGAGACCCAGATTTTCAATTTAGAAGCTGTTGCCCAGGATAGAAATTCTAAGGGGAATCTTGTTTATAGAACAGAATTTGGTGGCCAGGTTTTATTGATGAATTTTAGAACTAAATCCACAGGTCATGTTAGGATTGTTCCCCTAAAATATAGGAATGATTATGGTCCACATATGGATATATCCTATGGAAAAATCCGTGATGGGGAAAGAGAAATATTTACAGAATCGATAGAGTTTAATAATGCCTATGGGGTTTTTGCAACAGATGAGCTTGCTGCAAAAAAAATCCTTGATCCAAATATTATAAATATAATGAACTCTTGGATAGGTAGGACTGCTTTGTGGTTATATATGGATGAAGATGGGCTTATGATGGGTTTTCGATCATGGAAAGATATGTTTGCCTTACCATCAAAAAAATCTGAAATTGAAAAACTTTCCCTAAGTGGTGAGTATGACAAAGTTGGGATGAATTTAGGATATTATTATGGCCTTATGGATATAATTAGGGAAAAATTATAAGCGGGTTTATTGAGAAAAATTTTTATAAAGGAGTAATTTAATGAATATTAAAATTTTATTAATACCAATAATTTTGTACTTGCTTCTTAGATTTTTTATTAAGACAACAAACAAATTAAAAAGATGTGGGATAGTTATTGAGGAATCAAAGAAGAATGTAGATATAGCCCTTGCCAAAAGATATGATACAATTTGCGAGATGATTAATGTAGCAAAATCATATGCAAGATATGAAAAAAATACCTTTACAGAACTAGCTAAATCAAGAGCTAGCCATAGTATAGAAGATTTTAACACTACAATAAAAAATCAAGATCAAACCATAGATAAGATTTTTGCCCTTGCTGAAGCCTATCCAGAATTAAGGTCATCTGACGAATTTTTGAATTTGCAAAAAGAAATAGATGATGAAAATGAACAACTGGCTGCTGCTAAGAGGATAGTTAATAACAATGTTAGCCTACTTAATCAAGAAATAGTTACTTTCCCAACCTCAGTAGTTGCAAGTATGAATGGGATAAGACAGTTGGATTTTCTTAGTGAAGAAAATATAGAAAATAAAAGAACAATTGATAATTTTGATTACGAAATTTAAAAGACTAAAAAATATATAAACTGACCCCAAAAGTTGAAATTTTTGACTTAGGTGGTCAGTTTTTTTGGGAAAAATATGATTTCTACAAATTTAACACAAATTTAACACCTATTTGGGTATTATATAATTAAGAAAGACACTAATATGAGAATTTTTAAGGAGGGTGTCATGAAAAAATCTAAATTATTACTAGCCCTAGCAATTTCCGCTATGGTAATCAATAGCGCTTATGCTAATGAAGAAAAGAAACCAATAAAAGAAGACCAAAAAATTGAAGAAGTAGCAAAGGCAAAGATTTCAGATATCTATGTTGTAAAAAAAATAAATGAAGAGGGAGTAGATGTTTACAAGAAATCTAACCCAGAAGAAGTTTACAATGTGCCTAAAAAAGATTTTAAGGATATCGAACTAATTGAGGGCTTGGAAGTTAAAATTGAAAGCGATGATGTAGTTTTAAATTCCTACCCAGCTAAATTTGCGAAAATCCACAGCATAAGTGAAGTTAAGGCTGATGAAGAAAAAGTTGTTAGAGATTTTGTTGTAAAAGAAATCAACGAAGAAGGCGTCACCCTTTATGAAGTTGGAAACGAATCAAATCTTTATAATGTGCCAAAATCTGAATTTAAAAATATGAAAATAGAAAAGGGCAAAGTCTTTACAATTACATCAAATGATGTAAGTACAAATTCAGACCCAGCCCAATTCGGAAAGATTTTCTCAATTGTTGAAAAAGAGAAGCCAGCTAAGACTATGGTAAAATCATATGTTGTAGAAAAAATTGCTAATGATATAGTAACAGTTCACGAAAAAGACAACAAGGAAAATAAGTACAATATAGCTAAAAAAGATTTTGGCAAGGAAAATCCAAAAGAAGGCGAAACTTACAAGATTGAAACATCAGATGAGATTCTAACTTCAGATCCTGCCCAATTTGCAAAAATTTATAAGGTGGAATTGGAAAAAGAAGCTCCAAAGAAGGAAGAAAAGCCAGTTGAAAAGAAAAAACCAGCTGGAAAACCTATGGAAAATAAAAAAGAAAATGAGAAAGAAACAGCAAAAACCCTTTCTGATACATTCGTTGTAGAAAAAATCGATGAAGAAGGTGTAACTGTTTATAGAAAATCAAACAAGGAAGATAAGTACCTTGTTCCTAAAAAAGATTTCGGTAAACTAGAAATTAAGAAAGGCAAGGAATATAAAATCTTTACAGATGACATAGTTCTAACATCTTACCCAGCACAATTCGGCAAGATTATAAAAATCGAAGAAGTAATGGCAGGAAATAATAAAAATTCAGCCAAAAACCCAAAAACTGGTTTGGTTGGAACAGGCTTTACTCTAATTGGTTTAATTGGCGCTGGTCTAGGATATAAGAAAATCAAATAATAACTAAAACGGTCCTGGGAGGGCCGTTTTTTAACTTGATACGTGCATCTTCTTTAGAAAAATATAAATATATGAAAGTTAGTTTTTAGGCTTAATAAAATTTGCAAAGCCCATGCAGAAAAATAAATTTCTAATATAATAGAACCATGATACTAATAGCAGATGACCTTATAAGAGTTGATAAATATATATCTGATGAACTTGATGAAATACCAAGAGAAAAGATAAAAGATTTTATCAAAGCTTCCTTAATAAAAGTAAATGAGAAAGTAGTTAAACCTTCAACTAAGCTAAAGATGGGTGATGAAATTTTTATAGACGATTCACTTTTTGAAGTGCCAGAGATTGTCCCAGAAGATATTCCACTTGATATCGTCTATGAAAATGATGACTTTGCGGTAATAAACAAGCAAAAAAACCTAATTGTCCACCCGGCAGGGTCCATTGTTACAGGGACTTTGGTAAATGCTTTGCTTTTTAAATATGGCTATGACGGCCTATCCCACATTGGCGGGGAAGATAGGCCAGGCATTGTCCACAGGCTTGATAAGGATACAACAGGGCTCATGGTGATAGCAAAGACCAACGAAGCCTATCGATACTTAAAAACTCTTTTTGAAACCAGACAGGTTAGGAAAGAATACCTGGCTATTGTTTTTGGAAATTTCGACCAAAAGAATGGAAGGATTGAAAACTTTATGGACAGAGACCCTCACAATAGACGCAAGATGGCGGTCAGACCTAGTGGAAGAAAGGCGATTTCTGAATACGAAGTTTTAAGCGAAGTAGATGGTTTTAGCTTGGTTAAAGTTCACATAATTACAGGTAGGACCCACCAAATTAGAGTCCACATGACGGATATCAACCACCCACTCTTGGGAGATCCGGTCTATGGGAATTTTAAGCATAAATTTAACCTAGATCATCCGCTTCTTCATTGCACCCACCTAGCTTTTTGGGACATGGGAGGAAATGAAAGGATTTTTGATAAAAAAGTACCGGATGAGTTTGAGAAGTACAAAGATATTCTCGGTTTATAATATATGAAATGAGATTTTTATTTAATAAATATATATGGCTCTAAAGAAATTTGGAGCCTTTTTAGGTTAAATTTGAAGTTAGTTTGAATTTTAGATTGAATAATGGAAGCTAAGCCTATATAATGTATAGTGGATTAAAATCATTATCGGTTTATTTTACAAAATTAATACTTGAGTTCAAATAGGAATGACCCTTGCCTAGATTGCCCATATTTGATTGAAATTTTGTATAATAAGGGTAGGATAAGTGAAGAATTGGAAGGTGAAAAATTTGGCATTATTTAATATATTTAAGTCATTTAGTCAAAAAGAAATCGAAGAAAATCAAAAAATTGTTGATAAGATTCTAGCGCTAGATGAAGATATGCAAAAGTTGACTGATGAACAGTTACAACATAAAACAGTAGAATTTAAAGAAAGACTAAAAAACGGCGAGACCCTAGATGACCTCTTAGTAGAGGCTTTTGCTGTAGTTAGAGAAGCAAGTGACAGGGTATTAGGCATTAAGCACTATCCAGTGCAGCTTTTAGGTGGTATTGTACTACATAATGGACAGATAGCAGAAATGAAGACAGGTGAAGGTAAGACTCTTGTAGCAACACTTCCATCTTACTTAAATGCCTTATCTGGCAAAGGCGTTCACGTAGTAACAGTAAACGACTACCTTGCAAAGCGTGACCAAGAGTGGATGGGTAAGGTTCATACCTGGCTTGGTCTATCTGTAGGTTGTATTATTTATGGACTTACAAATAGTGAAAGAAGAGAAAACTACAACGCTGATATCACTTATGGTACAAACAACCAATTTGGTTTCGACTACCTAAGAGATAACATGGTTATTTATAAGGAAGACATGGTTCAACGTGGTCTAAATTACGCAATCGTGGACGAAGTGGACTCAATCTTAATAGATGAGGCAAGAACTCCACTTATTATTTCAGGCCAAGGTGATGAATCTACAGATACCTATGAGAGGGCAAATGAATTCATTCAAACCCTTGAAGGTAGGATTCTTGATCCTAATGAAGATGCTGATATAGACCCATTTGATAGGGAATTTAAGGTAGAAGATGTAGACTTCCTTGTAGATGAAAAGAGAAAAACATCAAACCTTACAGAAAAGGGTACAAAGAAAGCTGAAGAATTCTTTGGAATTGACAACCTATCTGATACAGAAAACCTAGAACTATCTCACTATATCAACAACGCCCTAAAGGCTAATACAACAATGACAAGAGATATTGACTATGTTGTAAACCATGGCGAAGTTGAAATCGTAGATGAATTTACAGGTCGTATCATGCAAGGTAGGAGATTCTCAGACGGTCTTCACCAAGCTATAGAGGCTAAAGAAGGAGTAGAAGTTAAGGCGGAAAGCAAGACTCTTGCTACCATTACCTTCCAAAATTACTTTAGAATGTACGCAAAATTATCAGGTATGACTGGTACTGCAAAAACAGAAGAAGACGAATTTGATGAAATCTATAAACTAGACGTAGTTGAAATTCCAACCAACAGACCTGTTCAAAGACAAGACGATAACGATCACGTTTATATCAACGAACGTGGTAAGTTTAATGCGATTATAAATGAAATTAACAAGGTCCACGCAACTGGCCAACCAATCTTAGTTGGTACTATCTCAATCGAAGCAAGTGAGAGACTTTCTGAAGCTTTAAAACAAGCTGGTATCAAACATACAGTCTTAAACGCAAAAAACCACGAAAGAGAAGCAGAAATTGTTGCTCAAGCAGGTAGGCTCGGAGCAGTAACTATTGCAACCAACATGGCAGGCCGTGGTACAGATATCACCCTTGGTGGTAACGTAGACTTTATGGCTAAACAAAAGCTAAGAAGAGAGGGAACTAGCGAAGAATTAATCGAAGAAGTTGACTCATTCTCAGCTACTGATAACCAAGAAATCATTGATATTAGAAAGAAATTTAGACATTATAAAGATCAATTTAGACCTGGTATTAAGGAAGAAGAACAAGAAGTAATCAAGGCAGGCGGCTTATACATCATAGGTTCTGAAAGACACGAATCAAGACGTATTGATAACCAGCTAAGAGGACGTTCAGGTCGTCAGGGGGACCCAGGTAAGTCAAGGTTCTTTATATCCCTAGAAGATGATTTAATCAGACTAAATGGTGGAGAAGCTGTAGCAAAATTTGTTCAAAAGGCAGATTTCGATGAAAATGAACCAATCGTATCAAGAATGGTTACAAGGTCAATTGAAAAGGCTCAAACAAGAGTAGTTTCAAATAACTTTGCGACAAGAAAGAGAGG
>NZ_CAUPHG010000034.1:0-16638 GCF_963510915.1 uncultured Anaerococcus sp.
AAGGATGGCAGGATTAGAAAGGATAAATATGACAGAAAACAATTATGATGCTGGTAATATCAGGGTCTTGGAGGGACTAGAGCCTGTTAGACTAAGACCTGGTATGTATATCGGCTCAACAAGTTCAAGAGGACTCCACCATCTTGTTTACGAGGTTGTGGATAACTCAGTAGACGAGGCCCTAGCTGGTCGTTGTGACTACATAAAGGTAACTATAAATAAGGATAATGTGGTAAGTGTTGAAGATGACGGATCTGGTATCCCTGTTAAGGAACACCCAACAACTCACAAGTCAACCCTTGAGACAGTCCTTACAGTCCTCCACGCAGGTGGTAAGTTTGACGACTCTGCCTACAAGGTTTCCGGAGGTCTGCATGGTGTTGGTGTATCAGTAGTAAACGCCCTATCAGAATATCTCATAGCAGAAGTAAAAAGAGATGGCCACATCTACAAGATGGAATTTGCTAGAGGCGAAGTTACAAAAGATATAGAAGTAATCGGTGATACCACAGAAACAGGTACAAAAATCACCTTCAAACCAGATGGGGAAATTTTTGACACAACTATTTTTGAAAGATCAATTCTAGAAAATAGGTTTAGGGAAATGGCATTTTTAAATAAGGGAGTAGAAATCCGATTTGAAGATGAAAGAGAAGATTTCAAGACTTCCTTTAAGTTTGAAGGTGGGATTTCAGAGTTTGTTGCCTTTTTAAACCGCAATAAAGACCCGATCATGGAGATGATTCCACATTTTGATGGAGATCAAGAAGGGGTAGAAGTAGAATTTGCCTTCCAATATACAGATAGCTATAGCGAAAATATCTTATCCTACGCCAATAATATTCAAACCCCAGAGGGTGGTACCCACCTTTCAGGTCTTAGGTCATCGCTTACAAGAACTGTAAATGACTATGCTAGAAAATATAATTTTATAAAAGACAATGAGGAAAACCTACAAGGTGAGGATATTAGAGAAGGCCTTACAGCGATTATATCTGTAAAGATATCTGATCCACAATTTGAAGGCCAAACCAAGTCTAAGCTTGGAAATTCTGAGGTAAGAGGAGTTGTAGATTCTTATGTATCAGAACACCTAACAGCCTTCCTTGAGGAAAATCCAAAACCAGCCAAGTCTATAATTGACAAGGCCCTTGCAAGCAGGCGTGCGAGAGAGGCAGCTAGAAAGGCGAGAGACCTTACAAGAAAAAGGTCAATTCTCGATTCTGCAACCCTTCCAGGCAAGCTTGCCGACTGCCAATCTACAGATATTTCTGAAAATGAAATC
Organism: uncultured Anaerococcus sp.; assembly: GCF_963510915.1. Taxonomy (GTDB): domain Bacteria; phylum Bacillota; class Clostridia; order Tissierellales; family Peptoniphilaceae; genus Anaerococcus. The sequence goes on from NZ_CAUPHG010000034.1 coordinate 1,286, forward strand.
TTCATAGTCGAGGGTAATTCTGCGGGTGGTTCTGCTAAGGGTGGTAGAGATAATAGGATTCAAGCTATACTCCCACTCAGGGGCAAGATTATGAATGTAGAAAAGGCCCACCTAGACAAGGTTTTAAATTCAGAAGAAATTAAAAATATGATAACAGCCTTTGGTACAGGCATTGGCAAGGAATTTGACATATCAAAACTCCGTTACGGCAAGATTATAATTATGACCGATGCGGACGTGGACGGGGCCCACATTAGGACCTTGCTCCTCACTTTCTTCTACAGGTACATGAAAGATTTAATCGACGAAGGCCATGTTTATGTTGCCCTTCCACCTTTATACAGGATTAGCCAGGGCAAGAAGGAAAGATATGTGTATTCCGATGATGAAAAGGATAAGTACATCAAAGAACTAGGCGATGCGACTTTCAAGATAAACAGGTATAAGGGTCTTGGTGAGATGAACGCCGAACAGCTTTGGGAAACAACTATGGATCCAGATAGGCGAGTGCTTTTGAGAGTAGAAGAAGACTTGGAATCTACAACCACAGATGACACATTCTCACTATTAATGGGAGAAAAAGTTGAGCCTAGACGTAACTTTATCCAGGAAAATGCCAAGTACGTTACAGATATAGACGTATAGGAGGCTTAAATGACTGAAAATCAAAACATAATTAATATAGACCTCGAAAAAAAGATGAAGACATCTTATCTTGAATATTCGATGTCTGTAATAGTATCAAGGGCCCTACCGGATGTGCGTGATGGATTAAAGCCTGTTCACAGGAGAATCCTCTACGGTATGCAACAGCTGGGCCTTGATCCAAATAAACCAACCAGAAAATCAGCCAGGGTTGTCGGCGATGTAATGGGTAAATTCCACCCTCACGGTGACTCTGCAATATACGATGCCCTAGTAAGGCTTGCCCAAGACTTTTCAACCAGGTACCCACTAGCCCAAGGTCAGGGTAACTTTGGTTCTATAGATGGCGATCAAGCTGCTGCCATGCGTTACACAGAAGTAAGGATGAGCAAGATTGCCAAAGAGATGCTAAGAGATATAGGTAAGGATACAGTAGATTTTGTTCCAAACTTCGATGGCGAAGAGATGGAGCCATCTGTCCTTCCTTCAAGGTTTCCAAATCTTTTAGTAAATGGGTCAAATGGTATAGCCGTAGGTATGGCAACCAATATGGCTCCACACAACCTAGGCGAAGCCATTGACGCTTGCATTGCCTACATGAGAAATCCTGAAATTGAAATTGATGACCTAATTAAAATTATTCCTGGACCAGATTTCCCAACCGGTGCCCTTATTTTAGGTAAATCCGGCATCAAAGATGCCTACATGACAGGCAGAGGCAAGATTAAGCAAAGAGCAGTAGCGAGAATCGAACCATTTAAGAAAAACAGGGAAAGAATTATAATTTCAGAAATTCCTTACCAAGTAAATAAGGCAAGGTTAATCGAAAAAATTGCCGACCTTGTTAAGGAAAAAAGAATAGATGGAATTTCCGATATAAGAGATGAATCTGATAGGAAGGGAATGAGGATTGTCGTTGAAATCAAGAGAGATTCCAACGCTAATATTGTCCTAAACAACCTCTACAAATACACCCAACTAGAAAATACCTTTGGTATCATAAACCTAGCCTTAGTTAATGGTGAGCCAAAGATTTTAAACCTCAAAGAACTAATCGAATACTATATTGACCACCAAAAAGAAGTGGTAACAAGAAGGACTAACTTCGACCTATCCAAGGCTCGTGAGAGAAAACACATAGTTGAAGGTTTGATTATTGCCATTGACCACATAGATGAGATAATAAAAATCATCAGATCTTCTTATGACAATGACCAGATTAAAAAGATTTTCTTTGATAGGTATAAATTATCAGATGCCCAATCTCAAGCTATTTTGGATATGCAATTAAAACGCCTATCAGGTCTTGAAATTGAAAAGCTAAATGCAGAAAATAAGGAACTTGCAGAGACAATTGAATACTTACTTTCAATCCTAAATTCTGAAGAAAACTTGATCAACCTAATAATTGATGAAATAACAGAAATCAAGGAAAAATACGCTGACGAAAGACGTACAAAGATTGTTCCAGATGAGGGCGAGCTTGATATAACCGAACTTATCGAAGAAGAAGATATCTTAATAAACCTAACTAAGGATGGTTATATAAAGAGACTTCCTATTGATACCTACAAGGTTCAAAACAGGGGCGGCAAGGGAATCGCTGCTGGCAATACCAAGGAAGGTGACTTCATCAAAAAGATAATTACAACCAATACCCATGAAGATTTATTATTCTTTACATCCTTGGGCAAGGTTTATTCCCTAGAAGCCTACAAGATTCCAGAAGGAAGCCGTACTTCAAGAGGTCAAGCTATCATAAACATCTTAAACCTAGAAACTGGTGAAAAGATAACAGAAATGATGACCCTTTCTGAGCTTGGTAAAAACAGCCAATTAGTTCTTCAAACCAAACAGGGACAAATAAAGAAAACAGATGCAGAAAACTTCACCAATATTAGAAGAAACGGCATCATAGCAATTTCCCTAAAAGAAGGGGACAAGTTAATTTCTGTTAGACAAATTGAAAAGGACGAGGAATTAATTATTTCAACTCAAAATGGTATGACTATTCAATTTAATACGAAAGATGTTAGAACCATGGGTAGAACTGCCGTAGGTGTTAGGGCAATTAGACTTGATAAGGGTGATTCAGTTGTAAGCATGAATATCAAGGGTGATGAGACCTATCTTTTAGTTGTAACAAGAAATGGCTTTGGTAAAAAGACCACCTTTAACAATTTCAAGAACCAAAACAGGGGAGGTAAGGGTGTAAGGTGCCATAAGGTAAATGAAAAGACTGGCAAAGTTGTTGACACTCTTCCAGTAGACCTTGATACAGATATCATGATGGTATCTAAAAAAGGAGATATGATAAGGCTCGCAGCTAGAGATATCTCAACTACAGGTAGAAATACCATGGGCGTAAAGCTTAAAAATCTAGAAAATGAAGAAGATGCTATAGTTTCAGTTACAACCTATGACAACATTTTGGAAGATGAGGAAAAAGATGTTTGAAAGTAAGATTTACGATAAGGAAAAATTTTTACTTGTAGAAATAAAAGGCGACTTGGACATCTATGCTGAAGATGAATTTAGAAGCTTTATTGAAAAAGAAATCGAAAACGCCGATAAGGATCTAGTAATAGATATAAAAGATCTTGATTACTTGGATTCTACAGGTCTGGGTTTATTTATGAAAATTTATAAATTAGCCAAGGAAAAAGATAGGTCAGTTTCTATAATAAATCCTAAGGAAAATATCCTAAAACTATTTAAAATTACAGACCTAACAGACGTCTTTAATATGGAGTAGAACATGGATAAGATTTCTATAAAAATCCCAGCCAACAAAAAATACCAAAAGTCAATTAGGCTTTTTGTGGCAGGCCTTGGTTCAGAACTTAATTTCAATATAGAACAAATTGAAGACTTAAAGGTCCTAGTAAGCGAGGCAATCAATTATAAGATGGGCCAAGATGGACTAAATCTCAACTTCCTTGTGGGGGATTCCTCCCTCGCCTTGGAAGTGGTTGGCAAGGATAAAAATGATGATGTTAGGGCCCTCGCCATGAGGGATGCAATTCTTGCTGCCCTTGCAGATGAAATTGAAACCGATGGCGAGCTTTTAAGAATAACTATGAGGAAGACTCATGCCTAAGCCAAATGCCAGCCAAGAGTATAAGGACGAAATAAATAAGAAATTCGAAGAATTCCACAAGACTCGTGATAAGAAATTAAGGGATGAATTAATCGAAGAACACATGTATATAGTTGATATTTTATCAAATAAATACGTGGGCAAGGGAATAGAAAAAGACGACCTCTACCAGGTGGCAAGCTTGGGACTTATAAATGCTGTAGACCGCTTTGACCCGTCTAAGGGCTATGCCTTTTCATCCTTTGCAACCCCAACTATAATGGGCGAGCTAAAGAGATATTTTAGGGATAAGGGCTGGGTTATAAGGGTGCCAAGGCGTATACAAAATCTTTACAAAAAGATAAATGTTGCCAAAAAAATCCTTCCCCAAGAACTCCAAAGAGTTCCTACCATAGCTGATATAGCAGATTATCTCGGAGAAGATGAGGAAACTATTCTAGAAACAATGGAAGCAAGCAAGGTCTATACCCCTCAGTCTTTGGATATGAAATATACAGTCCAAAAGGGAGAGAATGCTGTTGACCTTTCAGAAATCATTGGTGAAGAAGATAAAAATTTTGATTCAATCGAGTTAAAAGACTTGATCGAAAAATCCAAGGAAAGGCTAACTGACCTTGAAAAAGAAATCCTTGAACTTAGGTATTATGAGGGTAGAACCCAGGTTGATATAGCAGAAAGCTTAGACATAAGCCAGATGACTGTATCAAGACTTGAGAAAAAAATCCTAAATAAATTCTCCATAGAATTTGAAAGGATGGCTGAAAATTGATAAAAAATAACAAAGCCTATATGATAATAGGACTAGCCCTTATAAGCCTAGCACTAATTTTAGGACAAAAGTCTGCCTTGCCAGACCTTGCAAGGGGACTTGTGACAGGTCTAGGCATCGGCTTTCTAATCCTAAGTACAGGTATAGAAGATAAGTGCAAAATAAAATATATTTAAAATACAGAACTCTTTCCGTAAAATGGAAGGAGTTTTTTCATGGAAAATTTTCTAAACTGGGTAAAAATATGGAAAAGAGAGGAGTTTTTATGAATAATTTTACTTACGATATAGGAACAAGGATTCATTTTGGAACAGACGCCCTAGATTACATAGGAGAAGAGGCAAAAAAATACACTGACAAAATTCTTTTGACCTACGGCGGTGGATCCATTAAGAAAAATGGAGTTTATGACAAGGTAATTAAAGAGCTTGAGGAAGTTGGAATAGAAGTTTTTGAACTAGGAGGCATCCAGCCAAATCCAAGGATAAATTCTGTCAGAGAAGGAGTCAGGATAATAAAGGAGAATGGTATAGGAGCTATCCTTGCTGTAGGCGGTGGTTCAACCATAGATGCAGCTAAATTTATGGCAGCAGGGGCTATGGCAGATTTTGACCCATGGGAATTTATTTCAGAGAAAAAACCAATGAGCCCAGCCCTCCCATTTTTAACAGTCCTAACCATGGCGGCAACAGGCTCTGAAATGGACTGTGGTGGGGTGATTACAAATCCGGAAACAAAAGAAAAGTTATCATCAGGCCATGCCGACACCAGGCCAAAGGTATCTTTTTTAAATCCAGAGCTCACCTATTCAGTCCCAAAATTTCAAACAGCAGCGGGTTCAGCAGATATTTTATCACACATTTTTGAAACTTATTTCAATGTTGATGGAACCATGTTTATGCTAGATAGGATAATGGAAGCTTTGATGAAAACTGTAATCAAATATGGACCAATTGCCATAAAAGATCCAGAAAATTACGAAGCCAGAGCCAACCTTATGTGGGCATCATCATGGGCTATAAATGGATTTATATCAGATTCAAGCAAGGCTGCTTGGACAGTTCATCCAATAGAGCATGAGCTATCAGCCTTCTATGATATTACTCACGGTTTGGGTCTTGCCATACTCACCCCAAGGTGGATGGAATACACCCTAAGCGAAAAAACAGTCCATAAATTTGTAGACCTTGGAGTAAATGTCTTTGACATCGATAAGGACCAAGACTCAATGGAAATCGCAAGGCAAACCATAGAGAAAGTTAGGGGATTTTTATTTAAAGACCTAGGCCTTGAATCAAATCTTACAAAAATCGGCATAGATGAAGAACACTTCGATGAAATGAGCATAAAGGCTTGTGGTAAAGATGGCGTAAAAAAAGGCTTCATAGACTTAAAACCAGCTGATGTTAAGAAAATTTATAAAATGTGCCTAGAAGACTAATGGTAAATATGAAGATATATAATATTTTCGATAACCTAGCCTTTTCCAAAGATAGGGAAATAGAAGAAACCATTTTTGAAAATGAAAAGATAAAAATAATTAGAATTAGCTCCTTTAATCAAGTTACAGATTATTATGACCAGGAAGAGTTAGAAATTGTCAAAATTGAAAAAGGAAGCGCAACCCTAGAAATCGAAGGTGAAATAATAAACTTAAAAGAAGGAGATCTCCTCCCCATCCACCCCCACCAAGTCCACAGGGTAATAAAGCAAGACCATGCTGTCTGGCTATGTATTTTCCTAAAATAATCTCATATTCATAAAAAGTAAGAATATTTTCAAAGCGTAACAAATGTTACTGATTATCATTATCTATGGATGTATAATAATCATAAGGAGTGATGTTATGAAAATTGATATTAATAATGTTGTTTATGACCTAATCAAAGATGATGATAAATTAAAGGAAGATCTGATAAGTATTGGTTTTACAGGTCTTAAAAATCCTCTTATGGTGAAAAGTTTGGCGAAAAAAGTTTCTCTCAAACGTGGGGCTAAGCTGATGGGGATTAGCGATTATAAGGAAAAATTAGAGGAGCTTGGTTATGAAATTTGTGATTCTTCACAAAATCCAGAGGTTTTAAAAAGAAAAGAACTAATAAAATCTTACCTAACTAGACTTTCTAATGGAGAAGACTTGGAAGATGTGAGAGATGATTTTAAGAAAAATTTTGAAGGGGTTTCTTCTGCGGAAATTATGGATGCAGAGGAAGAATTGCTGGCTGCTGGTGTGGATAAGGATGAAGTGAGAAAATTGTGTGATGTTCATTCTGCCTTATTTCACGGGAAAATTGAAAGTGAGGATTCTCCTAAAAGCTACGAAAAAGAATCTTTTCTAGATTATTTTGCCAGGGAAAATAATGAGGTAAAAAAGATTTTAGAGGTCGCTGAAGAGGCTATAGCAAATGATGAGAACCTAGGAGAGGATATCAATAAAGTTTTTGAACATTATAGGAAAAAAGGTGATTTGATTTACCCAATCCTAAAAGCAAAATATAATACACCAGGACCATCAGATGTAATGTGGGCTGTGGATATAGAAATTGCCAATAATATAAAAAAAGCCATCAAACTTGGCAAAAAAGATTTGCTATTAGCAAGTATAAAAAGGGCTGAAGAGATGACTTATAAGGAAGAAAATATTCTTTATCCCCTAGTTTTTGAAAAAATGAGTGATGAAGATTTAAAACTCCTTTATAAGGACCTAGGAGACTACGACCATAACCTCGTATCTTATGGAAAACAAGAAAAATTGAAGACTTCTATTTATGATAACGGATATATCAATTTTTCAAAGGGAAAAATGAGATTAGATCAATTAGAAGCTATGTTGGATACCATGGAAATAGAGATAACTTATGTAGATGAAAATGATATAAGCTCTTATTACAATAACCATAAGGGCAAGAAAATTTTCAAAAGGCCAGAATCATCCTTAGGTAGGGAAGTATATTATTGCCATCCACCACAAGTAGAGCCGATTGTAAGGAATTTAATAAAGGAATTTAAAGAAGGAAAAAAAGACAACTTTAAACTTATAAGAAATATTAAGGGAATAGACTTTGCCATTTCCTATTATGCGGTAAGGGATAAGGATGGAGTTTATAAAGGGGTACTAGAAACAGTTCAAGATTTAAGTTTTTATAAAGAGTTCCTAACTAAGAAAAAATAAAATACAGAAGGATTATATTTGTTAAGTTAAGTTTTTATCAAATTTTATGATATAATATAAACAGTTAAGATATGATAATAAACGGGAGGGAATATGATTTGTAAAAAATGTGGCCATGAAAACAAAGACGAGGCCAAGGTATGCGAGTCCTGTGGGGCAAGCCTTGAAGACTACAAGAATAAAGAAAATGAAAAAGTAAAAATTTCTAAGGAAGAAAGTCAAAAACGTAGTCAAAGACAAAGGCAAAGATCCAAAGATAAGGACCTAATGACTTATGGTCTAATATTAGGATCAGCAATGGCCTTTGCTGTTATCTTCATAGTCTTATCTTACTTTTTTAAGATGGGAGCAGAGAAGGAAATGGCTAAAGATACCAAGGTCGAAACATCTCTTGAGGAAAATAAAGACCTATATGACCAAGCCCTAACAACCAGTGATGAAATAATAAAAAACAAGGACTATCAAAAAGCTATAGAAATCCTTAAAGCAATACCAAAAGAAGCTGGTGATTACTATAAAAAAGGTCAAGATAAATTAGCTGAAATAGAAAAAAATATTATAGAAGATATCATAAAAGCGGCAAAAGATGAAGACTATAAAGAAGCAAAGAAGCTTGCAGACACCTATGCAGACCTTTTGCCAGAATCTAAAAGTCTAGCAGAGATAAAGGAAAAACTCAAAAGTGATAATCCTAGTCTGGAAGACCTTGACCTAGGCAAAGAAAAATCAGCCGACGCTGAAAAGAAAAATTCAGAAGAAAAGTCTACAGAAGATACTGAAAAAACAAGTGAAAATAAAAGTGAAAAGGCTGATGGAAAAGAAGCTAGGGCAAACAGAAGAGCACTTGCAGAAAAATATGACCTAGAAGAGCTAAGAGCAAACAATTCCTACGGCCAAGACGGTAACCCATCTTATACAGAAGTTTATAAGGAAGCAGACTTTTTGAATAAAGACTTAAAAATTGACGCCAATATGGGAGAAGTCAGAACCGAACCAAACCTAGACTCAGGCGTGGCAGGCTATGTCAACAACGGAGATAAGGTCCACTGCGAAGAAGTAATAAACGACGGAGGCAGATACTGGCTAAAAATCGAAGGTGGTTGGATATCTTCAAAACTAATAACAGGGGAATTTAGATAAAAAATTTACAATAAAAAAATCAAGTATTCTAAATTGTTAATAGTTAAAGTAATATTGTTTTTTATATTGTATATACAATTCAATATATAAAAATCAATATTTAATAAGGATGGAGATTTTATGGATGATAAGGAAAGAGAATTTTTAAGAAGTATAGAAGAAATTGAATTAAAATATTTGATGAAATATTATTTTTTTCTTAAATATGCTGAAGACGAGATGTTCTTAGGTTTTAGAACAAAAGAGAAAATAAAAGATGACTGGTATGGATTATACGGAGAAGGTATTAGCGATTTTTCGGTTGGGGCTGAAAGAATTGTTTATGCTCTTATAAATGGTAAAGGTATAGGTGATCCCAATTCTTGTCCAGTTGGCTCAGATATGTTTTTTGAGGTTGAGGATGCCTTTATTCACATAGATTTGAAGACAGTAAATATGGATAATTTAGGAGATTTTACTAGTTCAATATTTGTTGGTGAAAATCAGAATAGCTATAGAGGTACTATAGAAAAGCAAGGAGGGGCAAAAGAAGAATATACCCCTAACTTACCAACTTTTTATAATGAAGGAAAGGATAATCAGAAAATTTGTTTATCATACTTTATAACTATATTGTATGATAAGGAAACGCTTGATATAAACGTAATTTCTATTGACTCAATGCCGAATGGTAAGCTATTTAAACATTATGGAAATAGACCATTGAGGGCGGGAAAAAATCCAGGAAAAGCTAGATTCAATATAAATGAAGTGAATAAATTTGAGCTCATACCTAATAGTCCAAGCAGGATTAAAGTTGTATATTTTAACAAAAATATGGATGAATCTTTAAAAAGTAAATTAAAATTATATGAGGATTCTTACGACTCCATTATATACTAAAGGAAAGCTGGTGATATTCAACTTCATCTAATTTAAGTATTGATTTTTTGATTTCACCAGCTATTTTAGTTGCCAGTGTAACGGGGACTGCATTTCCAATTTGTCTATATATAGAATTCAGACTTCCTTTAAAAACAAATTCATCTGGAAATGTTTGAAGAATAGCACACTCTCTAGCAGATAGTCTTCTTTTTTTGTTTACGTGAATTTCTGGTGAGGTAGCAGTTATAGTATCACTAGGAGTATCCCAGTTAGTTATTCTCAAAGATTGCTCATATTTTATGGGTTTTTCTATAAAGGTTGTTACCTCTTTGTCATATCTATCATCGAATTTTAAAATTTTTTTTAATTCCCACCAATCTTCAGGTTTTGGTATACTTCCAGAATTATTATCATTTCTAAACCAGTGTCCTGCAGTGTATTTGTATCCAAAATGCTTGTCGATCTCACTTACACTCCAGTTGGACTTACTCCTCCAATATTTAAGATAGTCACAAATGTCTTCTTGGTTAACATCGTATTTTCTGCCAAAAAATTTATCGGCCACATTTGTAGAAGCGATGTGGTTATGAATCAATCTACCATCTACATTAATTGTTTCCTTTATCATACCATTTACAATATCTATTTTTGAAAGAAAACCTATGGCTTCTTTAGTGGTGACTTTTTCTTTTAAACCTTCTCCATGAGTTGGTTTAGGAAATGGATTTTTTAATCCGAATCTATTACCAATAATGATTACTCTTTCCCTATTTTGAGGTACCCCATAATCTGATGCATTTAAAATTCTATAATCAACATTATAACCAATTGAGCTAAAGTCATTCATTATCATATCGATAACTCGACCTTTTTCCATAGATAAAAGTCCCTTAACATTTTCTGCTACAAAAAATTTGGGATTCTTATCCTTAATTATTCTTAAAAGTTCTTGGTATAAAAAATTCCTCTCATCTTTCATATTTCTACCAGTATTTGCGATGCTAAAACCTTGGCATGGAAATCCACCAATTACAACATCTACATCATCACCAGGTATTTCGTTAGAGTCTATATTCCTTATGTCATCTAAAAGAATGTGAGTTCCTATGTTAAATTTATATGTTTCAACGGCATCTTTTTCAAAATCATTTGCCCATATTATTTCGAAACCTGCCTTTATAAATCCTAAATCCATGCCTCCGGCTCCAGAGAAAAGAGATATTACATTTAATTTTTTCACTGCTAACCTCCAATTCTATTACTATATAAATTTTACAACATTTAGCCAATAAAAGCAAGTTTTGCTTTTAAAAATTGATATTATATAAATAATTGATGTAAGAATTTTCGTATTAATTAATGAAATTTACGTATTAAAAAATAAAGAATTGTGGCTCTAGTATTAAGATTTAGACTTATTCACCTAAGTCTGAAATAAAATTATTCGAAATTTGCTAGTTCAAGCTCGTAGAAATTTTTATTAAGCTGGGAGTTAAAATCTTTAAAATTTAGGAGTTAAAAATAATAATAAATCAGTTAAAAAACAGATGTGATGAATCAGAACATATATTCTGATCATCACCTTAAAATTTATCCAAAATATCGTGGTGTCATATATCTAATAGGAATATCAATTCTTTACTTATCTAACTTTTCAAAAAGAGAGTCAATAGAATCAAAAATAGGAGTTTTGCCATTTTTTATTGAGTTTTCGATTTCTTTTACTTCATTTTTTAATTTCTTTATGAAACGTTCTGAATAGGTTGTAACTGGTACAAATTTTTCCTTATCATCTTTCACTTCAAATTTATTTCCTTGATTTAAGTCCATAAGCTTTCTCCTTATACAAAAAAACTCTCTCCGTGATCCGCATGTATGAAAACTGAAATAAGCACGCAGAGGTTCTATTAAGTAAATTATAACATAAAAATTACAAGTCAATTTATGCAAAGTCAACTATATATTAAATGCAAAGCGCACTATAATTTTATTAAGGGATTAAATATTTTGTAATTATTATTAAAATGGTATAGTAATCACATAAACAAATAAGGAGAAATATAGAGAAATGATTTTATAAGCAATATGGAAAGAGATACTGATTTTACCAGGGATTTTCCTTGGTGTGTTTTGGTATGCCATATTGTGGATGAGATTATTCTTTTAGGATAGGTCTGTTCACTTAGGACGGACTATTTTTGTGGTAAATATTATTCATATGTGGCATATCGTCCTAGGAGGATATATGTTACAGATAAAAAACTTAGACATAACTTTGATTAAAGATGATAGAAAATTATTGGAAAATTTCAACCTAGCCTTAAATCCAGGCGATAAGATAGGTCTTATTGGTGAAGAGGGTAATGGCAAGTCGATTCTTTTAAAGACTATAGTTGATAGGGGAGAAGTTGAAACTTATGCTCAAATAAGAGGAGAAATCCACAAAAAAGGCGAAATTATAGCCTATCTTCCCCAAGGCCTTGATGAAAAATTCTTGGCAATGACAGCTCACGACTACATGAACAATGTTATTAACCCAAGCCTTATAGATTATAATAAATTTTACAAGTATTTGGATGATTTTGGTCTGGATGAAGATTTGATTTTTGGAGACATAAAATTATCGGATTTGTCAGGCGGGGAAAGAGTTAAAATCCTTCTTTTGTTTGAACTTTTAAAAGATCCGACTTTATTTTTATTTGATGAACCGACCAATGACTTGGATTATGAATCGGTTAAAATTATTACCGATCTTATGAAAAATATGGAAATTCCTTTGATTTTTGTTTCCCATGACCCAGCTCTTTTGAGGGAGGTTGCAAATAGGCTTGTCCACTTGGAGCAAGTTCACAGGCGACAAGTCCCAAGACATACTGTATTTAATGGTGGCTATGAGTCATATATAAAAGAAAGGGAAAATCAAATAAGGATACAAAATGCAAGGGCAAGCAAAGAAAGAGAAGAATTTGATAAAAAGGAAGAAAGGTACAGAAGGGTCTACAATTCTGTAAACTACGCCATAAATGCGACAAAAAATGATGCTGAGGGCAAAAATCTCAAGGACAAGATGGCTTCTGTAAAATCTTTGGAAAAAAGACTTCAAAAGGAAAAGGAAAAGCTCACCCCAAGGCCTGATTTTGAGGATGCGATTGGAATATTTTTTGATGATAATATCGAGATTCCCAAAGCCAAAGTAGTTTTAGATTTTAAAATGGATGAGCTAAGGGTCGGAGGAAAAAAGCTTTCTAAAAATATTGATATACAAGTTAGAGGGCCTCAAAAAATTTGTATGGTAGGTAAAAATGGCGCAGGTAAGACTAGTCTTTTAAAGGAAATTTATAAAAGCTTAAAAAATTCTGATTTGAAAATAGGATATATGCCCCAAGATTATTTTGAATATTTAAAAGATAAGGAAACTCCTATTTCCTACCTTGCAAAGCAAGATAGTAAGGAAGAAAAAATAAGGGTTTCAAATCTTCTTGGTAGCCTAAATTTTTCTAGGGAAGAAATGATTAGAAGCCTAAAAAGCCTATCAGGTGGTCAAAAAGCTAAGGTATTTTTTGCCAAGATGAATATGGAAGGGGCAGAGGTCTTAATCTTAGATGAGCCAACTAGGAACCTATCCCCTCTTTCCCAGCCGGAAATAATAGAAACTCTCAAAGCCTACAAGGGAGCGATAATAGCTGTCTCCCATGATAGAGATTTTATAAGAGAAGTCTTTGACGAGCTCTATGAGCTTGATCAAGCTGGACTTAAAAAAATAAGATAAAATAAAAAACTGGTGGTTAAACCAAGTTAGAAAATTGATTTCTAATAAAGTTTAAATCTGCACCAGTTTTTTCATATTAAGCTTCAATTTTAAATACTATTTTGTGGACTTGGATATTATTTTCTAGGCTGCAACCTGGCTTGTGAAATTCGCCCGGGAAAAATATTGCAAAATCACCTGTATCGAGGGCGAGTTTCGAAAAAATTTCAATATCGTTTGTCAAAAAGAAATCTCCGTCCTTATCTATGTCATAATCTTTGCCATAGGATTCTTTTGTGGCAAAGTCTATTCTTTCAGAAGCAGAAACTATATATTGGAGGTCTATATATTTTTCGTGGACTTCAAATTCTTTTTCCTCAGAAGGAAGGCTATTATATTCTTGGACAGAAGCGAAAAGTCCTTCGCTTATATCAATTCTGCCTGGTTTAAAATCAGATTTGTCAAAATTTTCTAAAAAATCTCTTATATCTTTTATTTTAGGATGGACATTTTCATATTTTTTGAGGTTTTTAATATTATCAAGTATCATAATTTCTCCTTTTTGGTCAATATACAAGAAAATTTATTTGTAACAAGAGCCTATATATAAAAAATTATAAAAAAAATTTCAAACTATGAAAAAAGACGGAATTTCCCGTCTTTTCGTGTGTTAATTTTTAGTTTTTTCCTGTATAGAGGGTTGAGGCTCCTGGGTAGAGTTTGCCGAGCTCGTCAAAAACTAGTCCAATATCTCCAAAGCCTGTTTCTTCTAGGCGTTTTTGGGCACGGGTGTAGGCTAGGTCGATGTCCTTATTTGGTATCTTATCTACGACTTCCTTTTTAAATTCGTAGTGGCTTACCATAGCATCTTTTATGGCTTCGTAGTCTCTTTCGTTAGAGCCGAATTTGATTAGGTCTTTGTAGGCCTCAGGATCTGCTGCCCCTTTTTCTTCGCTATCTTCAGCTGGTGTTCCTGTTAGGATTTCTGCCGCCATTTTTACATAATCATTGTAGTAGACTAGGGGATCCTTATCGTAGGCCTTGTGGAAGGCATCTTCGATTTCTTTGTCAGAGAAGGACCAGATTTTGTTGTAGTCTGCGCCATTTTCTACCATGAGATTTCTTTCCCATTCGAATTTATCACCTATTGAATCATCTTGAGATTTTTGCCAATTGTATTTCTCTTCGATTGAATCAAGTGGGAATTTGAGTGATTGTTCTGGGTATTCTTTGGCAAGTTCTTGGAAGAAGAAATCTTTTACGTCCCAATAACCAGTATCTTCACTTGTTTTCTCGCATTTTTTATAGAGGGCTACTAGGTCTTCATCGTTTAGATTTCTAGCTAGGGATGGTGCGAATTCTCCTATGTCTACCATAATTTTTTTAAGGTTTTCACCTGTTACAGCAAACTTAGGTTCTTCTTTGTTTTCGTCAGTAGCTTTTTTGGCTTCATCTTCTTTTTTATCTTCTTCTTTATTTTTTTCTTCTTCTAGGTCAACCTTACCGTCTAGGGCCTTGGCTATAGTTTCCTCAGAGACTTTGGATTCTGGCATTTTAGAGTCCTTGCATCCTGTGATTACAAAGCCTAGGGTGAGAGCTAGGATTAGTGATTTGCTATTCATATTTCCGTCCTTTATCTATTCAAATAATTATTAAGTTTATATATCTAATGATACCATTTTTGTTTTGTTTATAAAGTGGGGACTAAAATTGTGGGAAAATTTTGAAGATTCCTACAATTATTTACAAATTTGTAACCTTTTTGTTGCATTTTTTCCTAAAATATTATATAATAAGTATAGATTTTAGAATATATAGAGACTAACTGTAATTAAATTGTAATATAAGAGAGGGAATAGACAATGAAAAAAATTAATAAAACTGTCCTGCTCGCCTCGACATTATTTATAACTTC